>CAYJLN010000080.1:0-1515 GCA_964371275.1 Candidatus Woesearchaeota archaeon | reverse complement strand
TTTTTCAGCGAGGAAACGTCTAAAAAAATGACAGAATTGGCCAAAAAGAAAGGGTTGTGGGGATTACACGCCACGACAAAGATCGGCCAGGCCGGAACCACGCTCGATATACGACTGCCTAAAAGAATCATCGAGTTTTTGAACTTACGAAAGGGGGCAGAGATCACTCTTTACCCAGAAGGTAAAAACAAGCTCGTGATAACGCTATGAAAAAAATAGCTATTTTAGTAGAAAGCAAGTATGAAGACATGGAGCTGCAATATCCATTGTTCAGACTGCGAGAAGAGGGTTTCCAAGTAGATCTTGTCGGAACAGAAAAAGGCGTCACATACGAAGGCAAACACGGGTATCCGGCTAAAAGCGATCTTGCTAGCAAAGAGGTTAACGCAAATAATTACGACGCGGTTGTGATTCCAGGAGGGTGGTCTCCCGATTATATGAGAAGATGCCAGGATACGAAAAACTTTGTAAAAGAGATGGATAAGCAAAGCAAGATCATCGCAGCCATTTGCCACAGTCCCTGGATGATGACCTCTTGCTGCAATCTAAAGGGTAAGAAAGTAACCTCTTATTCCGCCATTAAAGACGATTTGACAAACGCCGGTGCCGAGTTTATGGATAAAGCAGTTGTGGTAGACGGTCATCTGATCACGTCTAGAACGCCAGCAGACCTGGTTCTCTTCACAAAAGCCATCATCCAAAAGCTCAAGAACTAAAGGCCAATGATGTGTGTTCTAGAACAGAAATATTTAAATATACACGTACGTGTACACGTGAGTATGGCAACGAAAACCCTTACCATCATGGACGATGTGTATGAACGATTAAAGACGCTGAAAAGGCCGGAAGAAAGCTTTTCTGAGGAGTTAAGACGCATCTTAGTCCCAAAAGCCAAGCTCTCCGATTTCATCGGTGCTTGGAAAGACGTAGATGACGCCGAGGCAAAGCGAATGAAGAGTGTCATCAAAGAAATGAGAAGGGAGGGCTATAAAAGCCTAATGAGGAAGATTCGATGATCTTAGTCGACAGCACTTTTCTGATTGACTTATTAAGAGATCAAAGAACAGCAGTTGAAAAATTAGCCTTACTCGAATTAGAGGATCTTGCAACAACAGAAATCAATGTTTTCGAAATCATGGTGGGAGTTTATTCTTCCAAAAAAATCGACACAACAAAAGACTTAAAAAAGGCGCTCGAATTAATCGCTACCTTAATAGTTCTCCCATTAGACAGGAAAAGCTCTCTCAAAGCAGCGGAAATAGCAGGTAACTTGAAAAAAACAGGACAAAAAATAGGAGACCTAGACTGCCTCTCTGCAGGCATTGCTTTGTCTAATGGCATAACTAAAATCATAACAGAGAATAAGTCTCATTTCGGCAGGATTCCAGGGATTAAAGTGCTGGGCTATTGAGGATTCTGGAAGAAAGAGCACAGATTTGTCTGCCTGTACCATTTTCTCCTATAGCAGAAGACATTGGTTTTTGTCCCTTTTGTCCCTTCTGCTATAGACCAGCG
>CAYJLN010000079.1:0-1518 GCA_964371275.1 Candidatus Woesearchaeota archaeon | reverse complement strand
CATTTTAAAAATAAATATCGCCGTGCAGATAAAATGCAATTAGGATTGCAGGTTCTTTAAAGAATTCATGTTCGAGGACATACAGTACCGTTATTGATATTTGAGAAGTCGTTTCCCTTCTGGGTTTTCATTTTTTAAAATCATCATCTTTCATACCAAAATTGCAGATATCAGCTGCGGACGATATCTGCAGAATCGTTTTGTTATGTTATTAGCAACATAACAAAACTTACGAGCGCACTTATGTTATGAGCAAAACCAAACCTCCTAATTTATAGGGGTTTTCCTTCTATGCTCGTAACATAAGTAAAGCCAATTTTTTAGACGGTGCCCCACAAAGTTATAACAAATTTAGTTCTACGTTATCATTTGACTTGAGATCACATGATTCTGACCTCGGAATAGAAGAAAACTGATTTTAGTTATGTTACGAGTAAAAAAGTAGGTTCTTCGCCCTTTAGCATGGGTAAAGATCAAGACCTCCACAGTGGAAGTAAATGGCGGTTTTGAAGTGCTCCGTATTACGGAAACCGTAGGCTCTCTTTTGCATTGTGGCGATTTTGCTGTTAAGCCCCTCGCTTACGGCATTGGTGATCTGGTGTAGAAAATAGGTCAAGACATTGGTCAAATGTCGTTTGATCATCATTGCCACTTCTCGAACCGGCGCAAGGCGCGAATGCGTTGCCCAGAAATACCATCGTTTCCAGAATGTCTTGGCCCTGGACAAGTCCAAGTAACTCCACAATCGACGTAAACTCTCCTTGATTGACCAGGCTCGTCCTACATTCAAATCCTCAGTATAATTAAAAGAAGCCATATTTATAGCCTCTCTTGCTCTTGCCACGTGCACTAGGAGTCTGTCCGACATTGAATGTTCATTGACATCAGAATTATCGACGGTCGCACGTTAATTTACCGTTGATGATGAATTTGCAAAAGTGTTTCTTTTTCTCTACAATATCGTCTATGGAAAACCTGAATACTGGAGGAAACAGGATGACGATGGAGAGAACTTTCCGGCCTTATGAAATCGAGCAACTGATGTTGTTGCCACCCTCGCTCAAAGAGTGGTTGCCTGCCGGGCATCTGGTTTATTTCATTTTGGATTTGATTCCGAAATTGAATTTGAGCGATATTCTTGAGATGTATGGCCGGGCGACGCGGGGCAATGCCCCTTATGATCCGCGCATGTTGACTGGGCTTTTGCTCTACGGCTATTGTGTCGGCGTTTTTTCCAGCCGCAAACTTGCTCGCCGTGGCGAAGAAGATATTGCCTTCCGAGTGTTGACGGGAAATCAACAGCCGGATTTTCGGACGATTGCGGATTTCCGCAAGGATCATTTGGAACGTTTGAAAAAGCTGTTCGTGCAGGTGTTGAAATTGTGTCGAAAAGCGGGACTGGTGAAACTGGGGCACGTCGCGTTGGACGGCACGAAGATCAAAGCGAACGCTTCCAAACACAAGCAGAACTTTGTTAAATTTCAATTTTTCTCCGTCTGAGAAAAAACTATCAAAATA
>CAYJLN010000078.1:0-1561 GCA_964371275.1 Candidatus Woesearchaeota archaeon | reverse complement strand
AGAAAAGCGCGGTATGGAGAAATGGTGCAGTTTGACGGTTCATACCACCATTGGTTTGAAGATCGCGCCGAACCCTGCTGCTTATTAGCATCAATTGATGATGCGACCAATACGGTCCTGCAGGCGCGCTTTGAAGATCATGAGGGAATGAATCCTGTATTTACCTACTGGAAAGAGTACGTGATGCGTAACGGCAAGCCCCACTCTATTTATCTTGATAAATTCAGTACGTACAAGACGCCGGATCGATACGCAAAAGAAAATCATGAGTTAAAGACTCAGTTTCAGCGTGCCCTGGAGGAATTAGCCATTGAACCTATCTTCGCACACTCGCCGCAGGCAAAAGGAAGGATAGAGCGTTTGTTTGGCACACTCCAGGACAGACTCGTAAAAGAACTGCGCCTGCACAACATTTCATCCAAAGAAGAAGCCAATCTGTTCATACGGGAAGTATTTCTTCCTGAGTTCAATGCGCGATTCAGCCATGCGCCGGCACAGGACGGAGATATGCATCGTGCTTTGAACAAGAAAGAAGAGTGGAGGCTTGATGCGATCTTCTCACGTCAGGAAATACGGATTGTGCGCAATGATTTTACACTCAGCCACAAGAACCAATGGTACCAGCTTGAAAAACAGCAGCCGGTGACGATACGCAAAAAAGATACCGTCATTGTCGAAGAGCGCCTTGATAAGAGTATTCACTTCCGGATTCGGGGCAAATATCTCAACGCACATATGATTGCCAAAAGACTAACACTGTCGCAACAACCATGGGTGCTTGCTGCCACATCCCGTACGTCCGCGAAAAAACCATGGAAGCCGTCCGCGGACCACCCATGGAGGACCTATGCACTTACGCAGAAAACGAAGCAATGATACGCGACCCAGATATCAAGTCGGTCATGAAACGGCTCTTACAATCGATCCTGCGAAGTATATTTTGACAGAATTTCCAAAAATAACAAAAATTAATAAAAGAACAGTTTTAAAAAGTATGACATTTCTATTTCCCTGAGATTATGACATTTCTACTTCCTTGCAACAATACCCTGCGAGCACTTGACACATGATGTCAGTTTGCTAGCATATCAATAATTATACACCTCTGATGTTGCCCGAGCTGGCCAGTAATCGACTCGGTCTCCAACGCAGATAATTAATGCCCCGTAGCGGTTGCCTGATGAAATCGGAGGGTCTCCGAACTGGCGGTTCTGCTCCCGACGTAAATCGGTCTCCAACGCTACGAATTTTAGCCCAGCCTCACTCTTCGGAGAGGGGCTTTTTTGTTTCCACTCATGATCCATGGCGCCTCTTGTATCTTAATAACTACTCGCAAGAAACTTTTTCTTCAATGCCTGTAACGCATCCTTCCATAAGACGTCATAATACAGCTTTCTACTTTAGGACTCTGCGCTTTTGCGCTTTTTTTGTAATTCCTTTCTCTTTTGCTCTAATTTCTCTCTAAGATTTATATCGCCTCCTTTATCTGACCAGCTCTTTTTCACTTGCTCATTTGTTTTTCGCCGTTCTTCGATCATTCGTTCTTCCTCTACCCTTCTTC
>CAYJLN010000077.1:0-1662 GCA_964371275.1 Candidatus Woesearchaeota archaeon | reverse complement strand
CTAGCAGCAGGCATCGTTGACCCCGCAAAAGTAACGAGAAGTGCAGTCCAAAACGCAGCAAGTGTGGGCATGATGGTGCTCACAACCGAAGCGCTCGTCACTGATCTTCCCGAAAAGAAAGATACAGCCGCAGCCGGTATGCCCCCAGGCGGCATGGGTGGTATGGGCGATATGGGATATTAACTTTTAACAATTAACAGTTAACTTTTAACTAAATCCGCTGGGAGGCGGGTTTTTTAATTCTGAGAAGAGTAACAATGTCGTTTAATAACTCCGATTACTCCCATTGACTGCACTCTTTATTCTCTTTATTATAAATGTATGAACCAGTTGACGGTGTCGTTGTGGGGAGATGAGGCGTTTGCGTCAATCCTTGCGCAGAAGAATCTTTTTGACATCATAACGATCGTTGCCCGCGACACCTCTCCACCACTCCACTACATTTTGCTTCACTTTTGGATGCAACTTTTCGGAACATCAGAAATTGCTATTCGAACTTTCCCTATGCTCCTTTTTGTCCTTTTAGCATTTGTTGTCAACAAATTTGCTGAGAATGTATATGGAAGAAAGGCAAGTTATTGGGCGTTTTTCTTAACACTGCTCAATCCGTTTCTCTTCATCTACGCATTTGAGGCGCGTATGTATATGCTTTTGGCATTAACAAGCGCTGCTTCCATGTGGTTTTTTGTGACGAAAAGGTGGAAATGGTACGTTGTGGCTACCGCCGCAGCGCTCTACACACATCATTTTTCTCTGTTCATCATTCTTGTTCAAGTAGTTAGCTATATCATTGAGCATTTCGACGCGATAAAAAAACAGCTCAAAGATGGCGGGAAATTACTACAAGAGCAATGGAAATCGCCGTTCGTGCGAAGCCTCCTTGCTGTCATCGTCATCTATACTCCATGGATACCGGCGCTCTATGGCCAAACGACTATGGTCCAGGGAGATTTTTGGCTGCCGAGGCCGAAAGTGCTGGATCTTTGGTTTCTCTATACTCATTTCATCGCTGGTTTTCCAAAATTGCTTATTACGACTCCCCTTTTGCTTGCTTCGTTCGTACTCCTCTGGCTTCGAGGTTTTAATAAACGGAAAGATCTTGTCTTGTACCTCTGGCTCTTTTTACCGGCAATCGCAACATTTCTCATGTCGCAGGGGTCTCGCCCCCTCTTTTTTGACCGCTATCTTATTATTTCGGCAGCAGCTATTCCTATTCTTCTCGCCTCACACGGAACGTCAAACGTTCAAGGCAAAAAAACTGCAACTTTCTTACTTCTTTTTGTAACTGCAGGACTGATCTTTGTCAATGTCAACTCCTTCCAACATCCAATAAAACAACCATTTCGTGATGTTGCCCAATTTGTCTACGATACGTATGGAAAAGATAAGATGGTTATTAATTATTACACTGATGCCTTACACTATTTTGAGCTCAAACATTATGGCGTGAATGTTAAAATTTATTCGCCAAGTGGCCCTCTTCCTTTCTGGGTTGGAACCGCACTTATAGATCCCAATGACGTGTTGCAAGAATTACCAGAGAAACGAACGCTTCTCATTATGGCTGGAGGAGACGTAGGGAGAGTGGCTATTCCCAATTACATAGAAATACGAAAAGAACGTTTCCGCGACCTATACCTTTTTTGGTTCATGAAGGGTTAG
>CAYJLN010000076.1:0-1666 GCA_964371275.1 Candidatus Woesearchaeota archaeon | reverse complement strand
CATCGTGTTTCTTTTTCGCCTCATTCCAGGCAGAATTCCAAACATTGAAGGCGTGATGAGCACTTTGATGCCAGTTTCTAAAAAATTTGGCGCATTCGGATCCTTTTTATATGGGGCAAGCGCAATTCTTATCTATGATCTTATAACGCGCTCTGGCGTCTGGACGTTTGTAACCCTTCTTGCATATGGCGCAATCGGTATATGGTCTTCAATGTATTTTAAAAACCGCAATGCGTCACGATTAGAATTTATTAAATTCTCAATTTATGGAACTCTTATCTACGATCTTGTGACTGGTGTATTTTTCGGACCAACGCTTTTTGGCGTACCGATGATGACTGCCTTGATTCAGCAAATCCCATTCACGCTTCTCCATCTTGGAGGCAATATTATTCTTGCAGCACTTCTCTCCCCTGTTTTCATGAAATATATTGTTGAAAACCCTGCGCTTGAATTTAAAATTGAACTCGCCCCAGTACGCAATTAGCCCTGCATGATCGATAAGAAAAACAGCTCGATTGTTTTGGTCTTTAACGACAAACAAGAATTGCTTCTTCAGCTGCGTTCAAAACATGATTCCTCATTCCCTCTTCACTGGGACTTTTCAGTTGGTGGAGCAATGGAACCCCAAGAAAATCATAAAGACGCTGCGGAAAGAGAATTAAAAGAAGAACTCGGTATTATCTCATCCTTGGAATTTGTAACTACCCGTCATTTTAAATATCAGGCATGGGATCCTAACGTTACACGCGAAGGAGATTCTTTTATATATAAAACGACCTCAAATGGACCATTTATGCCCGATCCGAAAGAAATCGATGAAGTAAAATTTGCTTCACTCTCTAGAATACAAGAGATGATAGACTTAAGAATCAAATTCCATCCTGAATTTCTTCTTGCATGGAACGAGGGGCTCATCCAAAAGGCATTTGAGGAATAAAATCAAAGCCGCGGTCCTCCAGGGCGCGGCTTTGTATTGTATGCAATGTTTTATACAAGGTAATACAGAACATCGCCTGTCCCAGAACGCAAAACCTTTTTTATTTCAGAATGTCCTAGAAGCTCATACCATCTCAAAATCCTCATTGAGGATTGAAGATTTTTAGTCTGAGCTAATTTCTTTTCTGAAACGACTGGCACTCCGTGATACGGCAATACCAAGGTTTTGTCGTTTACGAGATGCAAGGGCAGCTGCGGTGCATGCTTTGTATGAACTGTTGCGCGAATAGCATGCGGATATGCGCCTTGAATCACATCAAGTCGCTTCATCGCAAGCAAAAACGCAGCATACTCAAGCGCGATTTCATTCAAACGCTCTCGTAACTCACGCGGCAATGCATGATGAGGCATATTGAATAGATCTTCAATGCTGTCGCATGAAAGTTCTTTGAACGGAAGGCTAAAAAGCACACTCCTTTCAAGGACCTCAAGACGCTCATTGATCCCCACTGACTCTCTAAAAAGCCTCAATTGCTGTTTGATCTGACCATGAAGGCCAAGGAACTCGACGTACCTTCGACCGACAAGCCAGCTCATATCAACAATCGCTATATTTCTTTTTAAAGAGAATTCTTGGACGATTTCTTCGCATCCCGCTCGATACTGTTCTGCCTTGTCTTTCCTGCGTCCTCCAAACATATCCGCATACACGACGCCATCGCAAAGA
>CAYJLN010000075.1:0-1671 GCA_964371275.1 Candidatus Woesearchaeota archaeon | reverse complement strand
CGATATGGACGAGCTGTCGAACATGTGGAGTGAAAATCTTGAGGCGGAAGATGATGACTTTGACGAAAAGAAAGAGCTCACCAAAATCAAGAAACCGATAACCAAGCTCGGCGATGTCATTGCTCTCGGAAATCACAAATTACTTTGTGGTGATTCGACTGACACCGCTGTTCTCAAAAAACTGTTTGGCAAAGACCGAGCGTCAATGATCTATTCAGACCCTTTGTGCAATCTGCGAGGAGGGGTGAGTTATTCGTCCGGAGTCGGCGGAAAGAGTAACTACGGCGGAAACGTGAACGACACTCGAACAGATAGCGAATATGAGGAGTTCTTACGCAGGAGCATGAAGAATGCACTCTCAGTTGCAAAAGATGATGCACATATCTTCTATGCTCTGAATTACGAAACTCTTCACAAAACCATAAAACTATGTTAAAAACAGAACAGTCCCCGTAAGGGACTGTTCTGTTTAAGAATGCTTGTACCTCCATGAAACTACTGATATACGAAAACCTTAAACGAAGTATCACACACATTGTTAAAGTATTCAATCTTGATATCTCCGCGGCTCCAACTGGTCGACCGCGGAAGATAGCTCCACTCGATGCTCTCACTCTTGCATTGTACCAGCATCGCAGTACACGAAGCACAAAGAAGTCTTTGTATGAAGATCTCAAGAACAAGCTACGCTGTTCATACAAAACATTGGTTGTTTCTATGAACAGGGCGAGTCTCTTGAGTGCCCATATCCTGAATCTCTTGATGCGTTTGTACGCGCCTCTATCAAACCCAATCAAATACACTGATTCAACTGATCTTCCTGTCTGCTTAAAGAAGAATGCAGACAAACATAAAACTATGAAGGGGCTCTCTGGCTTTGGGAGATCCTCAAAAGGCTGGTATTATGGGCTTAAAATGACCGCGACCCGAGATGATGAGGGAAGAATATTGGGAATCAGATTCAATCATCCTTCTGCTAATGACCGTGATATATTCAGAAGCATCAATAAAGATCTCATGGGTATCCTGGTTGCTGATGCAGGATATGTATCAAAGCAGCTTGAGCGAGACATGCATATTGAGGGAAAGAGAATTACTCTTATTCGTCCTTACAAAAGCATGAAAAGGTTAGCTACGTTCTGGCAACTTGCTGTATACAAAGGACGCTTTAAAATTGAGTTTGATTTCCGAACGCTGAAGTTATTCCATGGCCTCGTAACTTCTTTACCACGGTCAATCAATGGATACTTGGCAAACTATCTCCATGCATTGTGTTCGTTCGTGATTGCGTAGGTGGTTGGACACCTACACTATATATATGAATGTGTGATTATCTTCGTTGTTTGTCACAAACCCTGTTTGAGAGGGCGTGTTGTTGTTTATGTAAAAAAGCTGTAGGAAGAGTTTCGTAATTCAGAGCACACAGGAGTGTCCAAATGAGCAAGGCATCGGTAGCAGTTGTTTCTGGCGACATTTCCCGAACGAAGGTTGACGCTCTCATCACCGCCATCAATTCTGGGGGTATGTGGTTCGGGGGCATTGACAACGTCATCAATCGGGCAGCTGGCAATCTCTTTCACTCGCAGGCGCAGAAAGCAATGCCCCTGACGGATGGACAGGCAGTCGTTGCCCGTAGCAATGGTCATGCTCACGATGGTGCGTTCACCAACG
>CAYJLN010000074.1:0-1748 GCA_964371275.1 Candidatus Woesearchaeota archaeon | reverse complement strand
GCCACAATTCTAAATACAAAAACCCAGTAGATTCTCTCATACTGGGTGTGGGGGGAGCCGACAAAAAATGGAAAGGAAATTTTTGGTTTTGCTTCGCCGTATTCATATATTGAATTATAGTACAAGATTGTTTGAAAGTGCAATATCTCGTATGCTATAATTATGTTGATAAGTAAAAGACTTGGGGATAACATTAAGAAAATACGAACTAGGAAGGGAATGTCGCAAGGCGACATTTGCCGAACGCTTGATATGGATAGAGGGTATATGAGTGCGATTGAAAACGGAAAAAAGAACATTACCATTTCACAGTTGGAAAGATTAGCGAAATCACTCGGGGTTTCAAGTGATAAACTTTTGAAATAACTATGACAAAAACAGAATACAAAAATCGGAAATATAACATTGAGCAATATAGTTCTGAATGGCGAAAAAGATTTGAAACCGAAGCAGAAATTTTGCGTCCAATTTTTTCTGATAAGGCAATTTCGATTGAACATGTTGGTAGTACTGCTGTACCCGAACTTGCTGAAAAGCCAACAATCGATATTTTGATTACTGTAGAAAAAATTGAAACTGCTGATGAGTTGTCGGAAAAAATTGAGAGCATGGGTTATAAATCGCTCGGCGATTATATCAATAAAGGTTCACGCTTATTTGTTAAAGAATCGAATGACACACGACTTGTGAATTTGCATGTATTCGGGGCAGAACATCCTCATGTCAAAGACATGATAAATTTGAGAAATTATTTTCGGTCTCACCCAGAAGTAGTACAGGAATATAGCAATCTAAAATTTGATTTGGTTAAAAAATATCCGGACGATTATGGACTTTACCGAAAATATAAAGATGAGTGGATGGAAAAATTAAAGCAAGAAATACTGCTTGACAACTAGGTTAAATAGTGCTATTATGGCATAGTTATTGAATTCTTCAATAACCCCTAGCCACAAGGGTTTTGTGGTAACAGTTCCTTGTAAGGAGGTTTAGTATGAAATGCAAACTCTGCGGTAGCGGTCTTCGGCCGTTCAACTTTCTGGAGGACGAGCCCGAAAAGCATCGTCATCTCTCGAAAGCACGTCTCGTTGGGTTTTCAAACCCTGACGGATGGAAATGCACGAACGCAAAGAAGTGCACGGCGGCCTATGTGCGTGGCGAAGACGGCGCGCTCTACTATGTAGAGGCAACCAAGGTTCGCCACGATCACCGAGAGGACCTCGGGAAAGCCGGCGACATCTGGGAGATCGTCGATGAATGGGAGTTGAACGAATCATCCAGGATGGAGTGAACAGAGATGGATGAAACACGAAAGGGACAGATCGCCCTTCTCTACCTCAAGAACAAGCCACGCGAGGATGGTGTCCGGCTCACGCCGAATTTTCGGCGACAGGTCGGAAACACTGCCAAAGCCATCGGCATTTCTGTCGACGAGGCAATGGAATTCTCCGAGCTTCTCGTTCGCGAGTTGGTCGAAGAGGCGTTCGCTAAGTCCGACAAGCACAGCTAGTTCGCAAGTTCCGGAAGAACGACAGGGTGAGTTCTCGCAAGAGAATTCCTAAACGGGTAATTGCACCTCTCTCCATCACTGGAGAAATTGGGCAGGATAAGAACCGTTCCCCTCGTTCCAAGGGACAATCACGGCCGCATCATTCTCACGGATGATGCGGCCTTTCCTTTTTAATATAATCGTGGGAGCAATCCTCGCCGTTTTATAATATCTCCTAAAAACGGCGGGGATTTGTGCG
>CAYJLN010000073.1:0-1841 GCA_964371275.1 Candidatus Woesearchaeota archaeon | reverse complement strand
GTCACAGAGGCAACACGAATATGACGAGACTTTAGGAAAGAAAGGAATTCACGAACACCAGGATAGAGAGTCATATGGGAAAAATAGGTTGACCAGTAAAGATCGTGAAGTTTCTGTGTCAAAGAGAGATCAGTTTTTTTCAAAAGAGTTTCAACTGTTTTTTGAAAATAGAGCAAGCGAGAATGGCTCGATGCAGTATCACCAGTTGCTCGCTTAACATCTTGTCTAGATGTCGCCAGGGGTGTTGAAATATCTTTAGCGGGACGACCAATTTTCTTAACAAGAAGTGCCAAGACTGCCTCATGAGCAGGAACATGACAGGAATCATACGAATAAAGGCAATTATCTAAATCAAGGAAAACTCCTTTGAAAGGATGTGAGGGCATAAACTGGTAGGGAAGAGATAATTATAAAAGAGTATGCTTTACTTGAATACCCTAAAATGATCAATCTTATACCAATGGCTGGTTTGGGAACGCGATTCTCGCAGCAAGGCTATACGCTCAGCAAACCGCTTATTCCTATCTCAGGTATACCGATGATTCTTAAAGTCATACGGGATTTGCCAAAAGCAGAGAAGTGGGTTTTTGTGGTAAGGCAAGAACATCTTGAATTTCATGTCGACGATTTAATCAAAAAGGAGCTCCCCAATGCAGTGTTTCTTATCGACAAGGAACCAAAAGGACAAGCAATGAGCTGTATGGTGGCAGAGAAAGAACTCGATAGAAACCAAGAGCTCTTCGTTGCAGCCTGTGATAATGGATTCCTCTACAATGAAAAGAAATTCGAGCAATTACGGAAAAGAAAAGACGTCGACTGTATGATCTGGACATTCACTCAGCGCGAAACATTAAAAAGAAATCCTACAGCGTGGGGTTGGTACAAGCTTGAAGACGATAAAGAAGCCATTAAAGATATCTCGGTAAAAGTTCCTGTTTCAAACGATCCATACAACGATCACGCCGTTGTTGCCACCTTTTATTTCAAAAAAGCAGGTGATTTCATCGACGCAACAAACCTCATGATTAAGGAGAATTACCGCATCAACAATGAGTTCTATGTTGATGCAATTCCAAGATTCTTACAAAAACTGGGGAAGAAGTCAGTCATTTTTGATGTTGATCTGTACGTAGGCTGGGGCAAACCAGATGATCTCCACGATTATGAAAAAATTGAGTTTATGGTAAAAAACAAGGTAAAACTACCCAATATGACTGAAGAAGAGCAGCGGCTTTTGCCAGTATGGGAACGTTATTTTGCCAAAAAATGAAGCCTCTTCTGTCTATTGTCGTGCCGTGCTACAATGAAGCAGAAAATATCCAGCATGTTCTTGTAAAATTCGAGCAGGCTTTTGCAAAAAGTAAACTCAAAGACAAAGCCGAGCTCATTATTGTTGACAACAATTCGAAAGATAATACGCAAGAGGTGCTAAAGGTAGAATTAAAGAAAAAAAACTACGCCTTCGCACGAACGGTTTTTCAACCAGTTCCAGGCTATGGCGCGGCAATAAAAAAGGGACTTGACGCCGCAAAAGGAGAACTAGTCGGATGGACGCACGCAGATCTCCAAACAGATCCGGGCGATGTTGTCAAAGGATTCGAGCTTCTGCAACAAGAAAAAAATAAACATACCGTCTACATCAAGGGAAAAAGATATGGAAGGGGGCTTTTCGACAATTTCTTTACAGGTGGAATGTCTCTCTTTGAAACGCTTGTTCTGAGAAAAATAATGTACGATATCAACGCGCAACCAAATATGTTCCATCGCTCATTTCTGACAGTGATGAAAAATCCGCCAGCAGATTTCTCTTTTGATTTGTACGCGTATTATCTCGCAAAGAA
>CAYJLN010000072.1:0-1916 GCA_964371275.1 Candidatus Woesearchaeota archaeon | reverse complement strand
GGGCTCGATATGGATGCGCCTCAATGAACTCTTCTTCCATCGTAACCAACCGAAACCTTTATGAGCGTTCTCCCTCGAATCATGAACATGCGGTGCCTACAGCGGTCACCCTAGTCGTATGCGGCACGTCCTCAGTGCGTGCTTCCTGAAAACGTGCACGGCTGGCCTGATAAGCCTTCACCTGACATGCGTCACAATGTGCCGCATCGAACACCGCTGTCCTATGCGGGGATGCCGGAGCGGTCAAACGGGATAGCCTCAAGAGCTATTGGCCTAGCGCCTACTAAGGTTCAAATCCTTATCCCCGCAGATATGTTTATGGCATCACCAAAAATTCTCATTGGGTGTCCTACGTATGAAGGAAAATCCTACTGCCTGAAGGAATATCTCGATGCAGTCAGCAAGTTCACGTACGAAAATGTTGATCTTGTTCTCGTCGACAATTCAAAAACAGATGTCTATTACAAGCAACTCCAAGAAGAACTTAACAGGAGAAAGAAAACAACGTTTTCCGTCATCAAAGATATCTTTCTCGAGAAAGCAAAAGACAGAATCGTGCACAGCAGAAATATACTACGAGAAAAAACGCTGAACGAAGGCTATGACTATTTTTTTAGTGTAGAGCAAGATATTATCCCGCCTGCAGACGTTATTGAGCGCTTATTGGCAGCAAAAAAACAGGTCATATCAGGAGTCTATTTCAAGGAGTATGCGTTGATGAACACTAAAACGAACAAACCTGAAAACGTGGCGCTTCCTGTGTTGTATCAGACGGCGGAAGACGGAGAAACGCTGTCCTACGTGCAGCCCGAAGAACTAGAAAGTGAAAAAATCATTCAACTCACTGCTGCAGGGATAGGCTGTATGCTGATCCATCGAGACGTGCTAAAAAAAGTAACCTTTAGGCACAATGAAAAATACCCTGCCTTCGATGATATGTATTTCTGCAAGGACTGCGAACAATTAAAGATACCGATCTACGCAGACACGTCGATACGATGCACACACCTCCATAAACAGACCGATTGGACGAAGATTAAATAAATAGAACTAATTCTAAGTAACTAAAAAGAGAAAGATTAACGATCAACGACTTGTGCCCAATCAATAGCATGAAATGCCTTGTCAAAAGTGGCAACATGAGCTATATCAAATGCCTTCATGAAAGCAAGAATAGTGCAGTCAGTAAAGCTAAAACCATCAAGTTTCTGAAAGAAAGCCCATGCCTCTTCAAAAAGCGGCGGATCTATTTTGGCAAGAAGAAATTCCGAGTGCAGAAGAAACCGTCCAGCATCAAGCGCGCTATTTTTGTCCCCGCGCCGTAAAGCAACGCTTACCGTTTCATCAAAGATATAATCAGTAAGAAATGCGCGACCATATTTTTGTGAAAGAATCTCTTTAAGGAGGGATACAGACTGCTGATGATGAACATCTCTATTGTTAAAAAAGGCGCAGAAAACACTCGAATCAATGACAATCGCCATAGTTAATAGAGGGTATGATCAATTTCTTCGCTGGTTCGCTCGCTGCCTTCGCCCCAATCGCGAACCGGAAAAGTAAGAAAACGAAGCCGTGGTTTCTTCTCGCGTTGTTCAATCCACAACTTCATCGCAAGAGTAAGTGCTTTTCCTACAGGAAGTCCTTCACGGGCAGACTCTGCTTTAAATTCACGAAAAACTGCATCCTGGACATGTTTAACACTTAATTGCATAGACCTCACTAAAGTATTACTAGTCATACTAGTATTTAAAACTTTCTTCGTCATAACACCAAGAGACTATAAGACTACTGCAACGAAAGCGGGAAATACCGGGGTTTAAACCGAAAAAGAAAGTGGAAAATATAAAAAATCAATACGTCTGAACATCGAGTCCAGGAACACGGTCAAAATGTTTAACATTGCGTGTCAGCAGAGG
>CAYJLN010000071.1:0-1994 GCA_964371275.1 Candidatus Woesearchaeota archaeon | reverse complement strand
TATTCTTAAGGTAGCACCAGAAAAACCAGCATCGTTTGCAGACCTCACGAGCTGTGAGATTGACTTCGGCGGTCGCGGTAGAAAATATGCCATCCAAAAAAACCCTACAGGAGCTTGGGAGCTTTTCTGGGAGGAAGCTACCTACAAAACCGAAGGTAGCGCTGCACGGGGAGGAGAACGTGAAGTTCTTGCCAGCACGCAATGGGTTTCCGCTGAAAAAGATATCAATACTGATGAATGGAAGCAGCAATTACGACAAGAACTTATTGATAACTGTAATTCGCTTGTAGAATATAACGCAAGATTATCTGGAGAAACAGTTCCACCAGATCTCGAGCCTAAAAAAACAGATTGTGCATTAAGCACGGCTTACTTTGCGACAAAACCGGGAGAATATTATGTTAAGAAAGAAAACGCCGCAGGAAATGAGCAATTCTACTTTGTTATTGAAGGCAACGATCTCTGCGACGGGCTGATACCCGAAGTTGGTCTGTTATTCTACAGACCTTCAGAAGATACACCATTCGAGTATCCGGTTAAAACCACAACAATTCCTTCAGTATTTACGGGTAGGTTTTCTGTTCTTCCAATAAATGTAGAAACGCTCATCGGATCTGGTAAGGAGCAACTTGTACTAAAAGCAAGCGTCTCGCTTCCTGGAAATGTGCAGTCGGAAAGACAGAAATTATATCCTGTAGAATTGCCAATCGATCTCGGAAAAAGAGTAGAACCAACCACGCAATCATCGACAACACGAAGAATAGATCCAACAATACCACCAACGGTAATAATCAACAAAGAAATGACAAAGTGGGATTATGAAAAACCAACAATAGCACTATTTCAAAAAAGAATTATTGCGCTCTCAAAAGGACAAGTGCAGGTTCAGAACGTTGGTGGTCAGCCATCACCGATTACCCTTAAAGCAAAGCTTACATTCGAACCGTTGCTCTGGTTTGACAGGACAGAAGAGGTAAATTTAAAAGAGCTCGATGATTCTCTCGATCCATGGGAAACACAGATATATGATCTCAAAGGAATAACTTTTGAAGAGCCAGATAAATTCGAATTATTTATTGAGTATAACGGACAATATGGGAAACAATCCATTTCAATAGAGTCTGCGGAGGTGTAAACTCTTAATATGAAACTCATAAAGCAATCACTCAAAACATTCAAAGAAAAGTTCTTTCAGTTATTTATTCTGCAGTTTGTCTTCTTCTTCAGTAATTTCTTCTTCCTTACCTATTTCAAAAACAAACTAAGTGCCTATTTAGTGAGTATTGAGCAATATAGTCTCCAGTTATCGCAATTTCAAGCAGAACTCGCAAATCAAGAAGTGAATCCCGCGCTGGAGACGCTTATTGCAGAAATGCAGTCATCAACAACAAAAGCCATATTTTTCGGCTTCGTTCTTGTTCCAGTTATCACCCTTGCTCTCTGGGTGTTTTTCCAATCAAAAGAATGGAAACTGCTCAAAGAAAAAATAAAAATAAGCACGACAAAGTACATTGTTCAGTTTACCATAATAACAATCATTGGCGTCGCTCTTTTTTCATTAGTACTCACAAATATTATCAAAAAAGTGGTCACGGCAACACCAATTGACATCGCTCTAATCGTGAGCCTACTGTTGTTATTTCTCGTGTATGCAGCCACAACAAGTATCTATGCCCATCTCGGGGATCACGGCTTCTTCAAAACACTAAAAGAATCTCTCAAACATCTCATAAAAATAAAAAGTTTATTCATTCTGTTTTTGTGCTTCATCACTTCCTTGAGTCTGCTCTATCTCTTTGCAGTCTTGTTCACGAGCTACTGGTTCGATAAGTATTTTTTCTTGTCACCGATAGGGTTAATTGCCTATATGCTCATCCTAACCGTAGTGTCTCTCTGGTTCAAAACAGTCTTTTCTCTCCACATCAAGAAAGAATAATGTGGGAGTAAGGATTTGAACCTTAGAAGGCGCTAGGCCAATAGGTCCTAAGCCTATC
>CAYJLN010000070.1:0-2000 GCA_964371275.1 Candidatus Woesearchaeota archaeon | reverse complement strand
GAATCCTTCGATCTCAAAGGTGCCTTCGCCGCTCAGCGTTTGTCCGGGTAGAGTATTCGCTTCTTGCGATT
Source organism: Candidatus Woesearchaeota archaeon (assembly GCA_964371275.1). Classification (GTDB taxonomy): domain Archaea; phylum Nanobdellota; class Nanobdellia; order SCGC-AAA011-G17; family UBA489; genus CAYJLN01. The sequence goes on along the minus strand of CAYJLN010000070.1, from coordinate 1,929 downwards.
GTTTTGACGAAAGACGCTCAATATAGGTAACGCTGCCTGTATTCCCGCTTGTTTTTGAAAAGATGAAAAAAAAGATAACGCCAAGAATAAGCATTAATACGGTGAGAGAGATTCCTCTGCGAATGTTCCGTGGTATCCGCATGGTTATTTATGGGATTCGTCGTACGCTGAGGCGCACTCACTCGAGCAAAAACGAAGGAGCTCGCCGTCAATTTCTTCTTCGACAGTTTTGTCTTTCAAGACTTTTCCGCAGTTGCAACACTCTGAAAGCTTTTCGCCTTCTTCATATCCCTGCATGAAGCCTTCGTCAAGGTCAGTGATTTCGTCCTCATCTTCCATGAGCTCTTCTCTGCCTTCCTCACTGTAGATCCCTTGCTCCTTGCCTTCTTCAGTTCGTGGAATTGTTACCACACCCCCTTGTTTTTTTGCACGTGCCCCAGATGTTATTTAAGCTTTTTGGTCGTATCTTATCTATGTTCGATGAGAAGCATTTTCGTTGGATTTCCCCCAACAGAAATCGTTTCAACAACTTTCCGTTCTTTTGCATCGATCACTGAAATTGTTCCGTCGATGGTGTTTGACACGTAGATTAATCGCTCACGAGGATGATGAATAATATCGTGCGCACCCTGGCCAACATCGATCGTGTTGATAACTTTTTCCAACGGGATGCTGACGATTGATACTGTCCCTTCCAAAGGGTTTGTCACGTAGAGGAATCGCGTATCTGGCGTCACCAGGAGATCTTCTACCGATGCCTTGACAGCAATGCGAGACACTTCCCTTTTGAGCTTTGCCGGAATGATTGAGATATCTGCTGAATCTTCATTGATAACAAAGAGGTACTCTCCCCCACCGGATACGGCCATATTCTTTGGATTATTACCTACTTTTATGGTGTAGAGAAATTTGTTAATTGCAGGATTAATCACGCTGATCAGGTCTTCGCGTGGGTTTGTGATATAGAGGTATCCTGACTTCGTATCTTCTGCGATTGCCTCTGCATCGTGCTCGAGCAGAATCTCTGTTTCTTCATATCCCTCTTCTGACATGACGGTTAGTTTTTGCTCTCCTGGATTGGTGAGATAGATAGAGCCTCCTCTGGCGACGAGTTCTCTTGCCTCATCTTCTAGACGAAGCGTTCTTATCACTTGGTTTGTTTCTCTTGTGGTGATCATTATATTTTGCGATTGCTTATTCAGCACATATATCTTGTTATGTTCTTCATCAATGTCAATTGGCTCGCGACCACTTTCGACAACAGTTATTTCTTTGGTGTCAAGATTCAGAAGACGCACGTGCTCAGTTCCTTCATCAAGAATGATAAGATCGTATGCTATCTTTTCTCCTTTTTCTGGAGCTGGATAGACAATGTCTTCTTGTTGTACCTGCTCTTCAGGCTCTTGTTTCTGTAACGGCGCGAGAAGTTGTATCGTTAAAAGAATGATGGCTACAATGACAACAAAAAACAGTACAATGTGGTTCGCTTTGGCCATATGAAAATGTCAAGGAAGGGGCAGAAAGGGGAAAAGAGGTGTTAGGGAAAAGACATAGCAGAAAACCCTTCCTACCCGCTCCTGTGACTATGAATCACTCTGAGAGGTCACACATTTTGGCGCTATTTTACCCTCTGGTAACCCCCCTAACAAATTATTATCTACTAGGTTGTTTTTCTTTAAATAGTTATCGATTTTTTTCTTATTTCTAACTTTATAATAGTAACAATAGAAAGATTTAAATGCATTTCTTTCGCTGTTTCTGTATGGCAATTGGTCTAGAAAATATTTTAACGATTAGTGTAGCTGACTATAGTGCACTTGGACACAGACTTCAAGATTATGTTCCGATGGGCGTTCAGATTGCGGGCTATAATGCAGTTATTCCGGACGCTGCTCTTGAAGATATCCATGCTCTTTTTGCGTCTAAAGT
>CAYJLN010000069.1:0-2149 GCA_964371275.1 Candidatus Woesearchaeota archaeon | reverse complement strand
ATCAATTTGGGAAACTCGTTTTATCTCTCCATTATGCCAACAAAGCGGATCAACAACGCGCGATTTACAGAAAACTTCACCGTCAAAACTAGCGGGATCGTTTCTGAAACCGATTTTATTGTTCATTCTGTCAAAAAGCAATTTTAGCCGCTCATCGCTTTTGTGACGCGGTTCAATTTTTGAAAGCACAATTTTGTCGGTCGTATATAAATCGGTTTCAGCAATGTATTCTTTTGAAAGCGCGTATCGAAGATAATCTCCGACTGTGCGGAACATAACGGCGGAAGCTAACCCCGCATAATTGTCGGTATTCATTTTAAAAAAAAGTTCCGCGTATTTTTTTGCGCTTTCAAAATTTCTAAAAATCCATTTTCCGTTTTCTGCCGTAAGATTATCGAGAAAATAGCTTGCATTTTCTATCTCTTTAAAAACGCAAGCGGTTCTCAAAAAGTAATCAATTCTATCCGCGCATAAATCAGGTAATTTCGTTTCTTTAAGCGGAAAATTTTTATCGTCAAGAATATAATCCAAATCGAAATTGTATTTTTGGAGTATCGCCGGTATTTCCGACTTTTTTACATAATCATCGAAAACATTGTCTTGATGGTTATGTTCTTTTTGGGAGCCAACATCTAAAACATAATCAATACCATGGGAGAAAGCCGAATGCGAAACATCGTGAATAAGGCCGGCGATTTGCTCCTCAATAGGCGCGCCATATTTTTTAAGAAGTGCGCAAACTCCAACCGAGTGCTCAAAACGTGAATACCGAGTGCCAGGAAAAAACGGCTCGCAGTATCCCGCTTGGTCTATGTCTTTTAATCTTTGGAGTGTTGGATTATTGATAATTTCAAGCAATACCGGCTCAGAAATTTTAACATCCCCATAAACTCTATCTTTGATGTTCATAAAAGTTTAATTTGGTCACGTATTCTGTATTTAGCGCGAACCCATTTTGAGAAAAATTCCTGACCGCGCCGCACTTTCGTACTTTGATAATAATAGATTAGCAAGATTGAACTGATACTGCAAAAGTTTGACAAAAAGAGAGGGCCTAACAACCGTTGTTAGACCCTCATTGAGAGACTGGTTCGATTTCGCTCCGCGAAAGAATCACCTTATGTCGGCCTCCGTTATCGGACAGCGTGGAGTGGCCCGGAATGGCAACGTCCTCTGGCAGAAGCAGGACATAATCCCAGTCCGAGTTCTTACCCACGACTTGAGCAACAAGTCGATGATTCAGCCGGACGACCGCAAGCGCCAAAGTAGGTGAACTCATAAAGTGCGGCGTCACCATAACCCTTTGACCGATTTCAAGTGGCGGTAAGTTGCACTCAATGGTGCTTTTCAACTTACCGTCTAACTCCTCGATCGAGTAGTTCATCATTAACCACTCTAACTCTTGCAGGTATTCTTCGTCTGATTTCCGCCGAACCTTAACAGTGAAGATGAACTCATTCTCTGCCGGTTGTTGTTCCTCTACTGAAACCTCAACCATCGGAATCGAGGCCTCGAGTTCGATAGATGAAATTCTTTCTGCGGTATGTCCTCGCTTGCAACATTCAGGAGAGCATATGTGGTCAGCATGATTGAAAAACACACTTGAATCCTCATGTTCCTTACACCACACATATGTTCCGCAGCTGCACTCTATGTAGTAAATAGCCGGAGCACCACATTCTTTGCAGAGCAGAAGATCTCCTTCTGACCCATCTTCTCTTTCTGTAAACGCGATCAGAGCATCTGTTAGGATCTTGCAAGGGCCTCGGAGACTTACATGAGCGCCGATTGCGAGAGCGCGCTCAAAGAATTTCTCCCGCTCTTCCGTGTTTGGCAACTTGACAGTGAATTCTCCACCATCTTGACGCTTGCTCAACACGGAAAGGTTTAGAAGAAATTCTCCTGAAGTACGTGCCACAGAACAGAACGGGAAAAGCCCCAGTTGCTCATCAGAATCGGCTTGTGTCATCTAACTCACCTCCTTCCTATCGTGTATTGGGAATGTACATTTGCCGACAGTAATCATATCAGAAAATATGAGAAAAATCAACAAAAAATGAAAAAGAAACTTTGCAAATTTTTTGATGTGGACAAAGAGGTGGGGGCGGGGGGTGGTGCCCCGGGGACCACAAATGAGAAAAATTTATTT
>CAYJLN010000068.1:0-2164 GCA_964371275.1 Candidatus Woesearchaeota archaeon | reverse complement strand
CAATGCCACTTGGCTCAAACCCATCATAAGCCACAGGATGGGCTTTCGTTTCAAAGAGGCGCCGGAGTTCATCCTCAGTAACGACCTCTTCTGCAAAATCGCGGATGAGGTCTACCTTAGTTTGGACGTCCATGAAATCAAAAAGCTATTTAAAGGTTATAAAGGTTTCTTTGGAATGCTGCGCGAAGAAAAGGTGATCATTAAAGTTGCACTAATCGGAGCGATCATAGGCTTAACAGCACTCTTTATTCTTTCAGAGAACATAGAACTCGAAACAGAGTCAATAAGCACGATAAAAAACGAACCAATCGGCACAATGGTGAAAGTTCATGGAATCATCAAAGATCTGCGAGACACGCCGAGTGTAGCGATAATTATCCTCGAAGAAAACAACGAAAAGGTAAAGGTAGTGGTGTTTAAAGAGGATCGTCTTGAGCTACGAGAGAAGATGAAAATAGAAGTTGAAGGGCGAGTAAAAGAATACGAGGGAGAAACAGAGATTGAGGCAGAGAAAATAACTATTATTTCGTAAGAAGCAGAAAATTTTTCAGAAAAAAGAGAAGAATTTCTAAAAACAGGTGGAAGCAGGCTTAAAGATCACGGCAATGGTCAGTCAGTGCTCTTCATCGCATGTATCCTTAGCATAATCATTGGCTGGCTACTGGGAGTTATCGTTGGGCTCGTACCAGGAGTTCATGTCAATTTGATAGCAACACTCGCACTGGCTCTTCTCTCAGAACAAACCACAATCCCGGGGATTGTTGTAGCATTAGGAATTGCGGCAATGGCGATATCGCAAATATTCCTTAATGTAATTCCTGCATTTTTTGCTCTTGCGCCTGAAGAAGAAACCGCGCTCTCTAGCATCCCAGCATATGAATATCGGAAAAACGGGAAACTCCACGAAGCAGTAGTTCTAACCGTCATAGGCTCTTTTGGTACGATGCTGGCAATGATGGTCCTTCTGCCTATATTAATTAAGATAATCCCGGGGATATATCGCGTCGTACAGCCATACATTGGGATTCTACTTTTGGAGATATCCGTTTTCTTCGTCGTGCGAAAAAAAGGAAAAAAGACGCTCGCTGCCAGTATTTTCCTCCTTTCGGGCGTGCTAGGTATTCTGACGTTGAATCTGCCTATGGATGAACCGCTTCTCCCTCTTTTTTCAGGATTGTTTGGGATACCGATGGTTCTTCTAGGGCTGAAAAATGAGACCAGTACTAGTGCGCAGGAGACGAGCACACCACGATTGTCGATGCAAATCAGCGTAGCAATACTCCTTGCGCTCATGTCAGGAGTAATATTCTCTATTTTGCCAGGGCTTGGTCCCTCTCAGGCAGCAATGATTGGCGGGCAGGCAATTCAGCAATCAAAAGAGCAGATGCTGGTTTTGCTGGGAGGGGTTAACAGTGTGAATATGGTGATGAGTATCGTGACAGCCTACACCATTAGTAAAGAGAGAAATGGGGCGGTGGTTGCAATCGCAGAATTATTAGATGGGATCGACAGGCAACAATTCCTGATGCTCGTTGCAACAAGCCTTATCGCGGCGAGCATGGCTGCAATAGCGACTCTTTTTGTATCGCGATGGTGTGTCAAAACAATCACGAACATAAAGTACAAGTGGATTGGGCTCACGATTATTGGAGGAACAATAGGCTTGGTCATATGGTTGTCTAGCTGGATTGGGATGCTTGTGTTCTTAACAGGAGCAAGTATAGGGGTGCTCACCAACAGTTGGAATGTCCAGAGAAATCAAATGATGGGGTGTTTGATTCTGCCAATGATTCTCTTTTTTATGTTATAAGACTTCGAGAACCGCCATGCATTTAACGCAGTAAACCCACTGATAGACTCCTGAACGAAGAGTTGCATACGAGGGGCAGCCACATTTTGTACAATCGCGATATGCTTCATATTTGGACACTCGATACACCTCTTGAAAGAATGAAAATGTCGTTAAAAGATGCATTTATATAATTTGTTAATAGGCTTTATTTTGAATAAACTTTGCGGAGCTCTTGTTCAAACTCGGCGTGTAATCGTGCAGGCACAAATGATTTCGACACCAGAAGAATTTGCTCTAGTGGTTGTGGCGTTTTGATCATTTTTTGCGGCACGCTTCGCGTGCCTTCGGCACGTACCCCTAAGAACCGGCCAT
>CAYJLN010000067.1:0-2275 GCA_964371275.1 Candidatus Woesearchaeota archaeon | reverse complement strand
CAAGCTGCACAGACATGATGGATCCTGATGACTGCAAATTATTATTCAACGCATGCGATCCTATTATTTGCCCGAGCTCTCGCTGTAATTTAGGAGGAACGTGGCAAACAAACAACGTGATCGAAACAGGATTAATAGGGAGTGCAGTCTTATGCCTGCCAAACTTCCCGCAGGTTCTGGTGCCTGTCTGTTTGACAGGAATTGTTGCAGGGTTGCAGAATATTCGTTCCATCATTGCCGGATACAAAGAATGCTTGATTGCCGCACAAGTGGAAGGGCGTTCCATCGGCATCTGTGATCGTATCCGTTCCTTTGGCATTTGCGAAATGATCTGGAGAGAAGCGATTGCTATTTTCAATATTAAAGAAGGAGTCATTGGAGGCATTGGACGCTGGTTAGGGTTTGAAGTAAAAGGTGGTGGGGAATACGCATCATTCTCACAAACCATGGACAACGCAGTCAACAGCCTGGAATACTTCACGCAGGATTATGCAAAGAATACATTCGCACGATATTCCGGCGGAAGCTTGCCAGAAATCGGCGGGGAAATATGCAAGGCAGCAATCTTCGGCAAAGCCCCCGGCATAGGGAATTTCTTCGATCAAGTCTTGCAGCCAGAAAGTCCTCCACAGTTTACTGCGTTTTTTGATGAGGCGCCAGTCTCAGACATCCCTAATCAGCCGGTCAGTCTCTACAGCGTGTTCTACCATATCTATGCCGGAGAAAACGAACCGATTACCTACAGTGTCTACTTACAGGCAAAAGATGATTTAGGAAAAGAGTTTTTAGCACCAATTGTGATCATTAGACAAACGCCATTAAACCAGGGAGACTTCCACAGCCAGAACATTGATTTGCAGCTGGTTTCAGGATACAACGAAATTTGTGTCGATATTCGTTCAAATACCTATGGGCAAATTCAGCGCTGTGGATTCAGAAAAATATCGACAGAGTATTTGGTAAGCCTCGTGAATGACAAGATCGTTGAAAGTGAAGTACAGAAAAATATTAACACAGAGGAAGAATGCCGACCGCAGACTGGTCGCTACACGACATTATCAGGGCAAGACATAGGCGCCAGTTCTGCTATTAGTCAGATACCTCGCGCCGCAGTCGCAGGGTTCTCAACAGGATTGCTAGAAACGGGAATTGTCAGAAAGTGTTCAACCTACGATCCTGATGTGGGGACACAGAGTGACGACTGGGTGCCTGTCGGTTCTTGTGGGATAGATGATCGTGAACGTGATCTTGGAACGTGCTGGCTATACAGACCAGGTGCACAAAACCTGATTAAAGATTTAGAAATACAGCAAAGAGCATTTGGATCTGACGGTAAAGGCGGAACAGTCAATGATCTCGTCAGAAAAACGCTAGAAGAGCGGGATATTCCAGATGTTGTTGTCTTGAAAGAAAATGAGATTGTAGAGCATTTTAAAAAAGCAAAAGATCTCCGCCTCTCAGTGCGAAATGAAACCGAAAAGGGACGATACCAGCAAGCGATTAACCTTTATGAAGAGATTATCAACAGCTACTTTATCGATGAGATTTCCATTGCCCGCGCGTTGTTTGAAAAGGGAAAAACCTATGAAGAATGGGCAGGAATTCTATCGAGACCAGTGATTGACTTAACTAGTGTCGAACCTATAGGAGTAGGGTCTGCATCATCTGGAAGAAGCGAACCGACAGTAACAGATCTATTCGTGGACGAAGATGGATTCACGATTTATGCCTCGTATTTTGTAGGCCCAGTTCCTGAAGAAGCTTATCAGGCAGACGAAGGTACGATTGTATTGAGCGATGGTACGGTGCTCTATCCATACAACTTTGAAGGAGAATTAGACCAACGTGTTCCATCGAGAAAAGCAAGAAATATCGACGAATGGACTGATTATTCTATCAAGCTCATATACTTTGAAGGCCTTGTTTCTTCAAGTGATGGAGGGTCAGGTTTATGTGGCGACGGAATACTAGAACCTGAAAAAGGAGAACAATGTTTAACGCAAGAAGAATGCAATCAATTGTTTGATCCAAGCAAAGGTTTTGTATCGTACTGCGATGCGTCAGATTGTCAATGTAAATTACTATATCGCCCGCCGTATGCAGGATCAACTGATTCATCACTGCCTGGGCTCTGTGGAGATGGCGTACTCAACAAAGATCAGGGAGAGCAATGTGAATTTTCGAGGGATTGCCTCAGCATAATAGGGAAGCCTCCGGTGAAAGGGTCAATTTACTATTGTACAACAGACTGTCAATGTAAAGAAAATGAACCTAT
>CAYJLN010000066.1:0-2356 GCA_964371275.1 Candidatus Woesearchaeota archaeon | reverse complement strand
GGTCTGGGCTTACTCCTAATTTCTCGATGAGCCCTTGAGTGATGCGTGCATTCGCCTGGTGAGGAATATATAAACAAACATCGTCAGAACCCCATCCAAGAATTTTCTTGATTTCGCTTGCTGCGTCAAACATATTTCGTACTGCGCCTTTGAGAACACTTCTTCCCTCAGGCATGCGAACATAGCACTTTTCATCTTGAAAAATCCAGGACGACTTTCCGTCGAAGGGATCGGTTGCGCAATAAAATGCGAGAAGTCCTCTTTCTGGGTTTTCATTTGGCCCCAGAATTGTCGCTCCTGCACCATCTCCAAACAAGACTGAATTTAGATCGGAATAATCGGTAATTCCTGTCAATCGCTCGACACCAATAGCAAGACAGGGCTTTCCACTTTGCTGTACTCGCTTATCTGCTGCGTCCAATGCATACGGAAAACCAGCACATGCCGCAGCAAGATCGGTGCAGTATCTTGTGTTTTTTGCTCCCAATTCCAATTGCACTTGTGCTGCAGCGCTTGGAAATCGACACGCATTTGTTACGGTTGAGATCACGATGCCGTCAAGATCATCAGCTGATAATCGCGCGTTTTCAAGTGCGTTCCTCGCGGCCTTCGCTGCTAAATGATGGACAAGCTCATCTGGATCTGCGCGACGACGCTCTCTAATACCTGTTACTTCGAGGATTTTATCGGCGGTGATGGTTCTTGTTTCAACTACCTTTCCTGCCCGATCATAGACATTCAGTTCTTTTCCTGTGAAGAGTTCATTAGTCAATCGCGTTTCTGGTACATAGCATCCTGTTCCGAGGATTATCGCGTGTGCCATAGCGACTTGATGAATAACACTCTTTAAAACATTTACTCTTTGGCAGTTATTTTTTGCCGAAATGTTTAAAAGAAAGAGGATTTTTCTTTTTTTATGGGCACCACTACTGCACATGATGCTCTTGAACAACGCGTTCTTGATCACTTAGAACTTCTTGGCCGCGCGGACGCTGCCGATCTCTCTCTTCGCATTGATTATCGATTGACGCCTGCAGAGCTTGCTCCACACCTTTTTGAAATCTTGCAGGCATTGGAACAAAAAGGCGTTGTTAAGCGCGTTGAAAATTGGGGATATTTCGCGCAGCAGCATGAAGCGCTTGGAGAAGATCCTAACCAGTTTATTCCTTATGAATTTGTTTAGATAAAAATAACTGCGGTGAGCATAACGACACACACATTGATTAGAGAGACAGCATTAGGACTCGTTCTTGCTGCAGGCGCCTGCTCTTCTCCGATTACTACTCTTGATGCTCTTGTCTCTGAAAAGATTCCCAGCACTCCTACAAGCATTGATGATCTCCTTCGCCATACGTTTACTCCTGAAGCGTATGCAGCCTTGAAAGATATTCCTGTTGTTGATGGCGGTTCCTTTGGGTTTACTGAATCATATGCTATTGGTGTGAATGTTTGGAGTCGTTTTGCTGGCATTCTTACAGGGAATGGGCCTGGAAAAAAGATCGTTGTTGATGGCGAGAGAATGCGAAAATATAGCGTTGATCTGCATAATAATGACGTTATTGGACGTTGGCAAACATTGAGCAAACTTCTCGAAGAAAAAGAGAATTCATCGCCAGAGAAGGGAAGTTATTTTGATCAACGAATAAAAGCGCTTGTTAATGCACCGTTTACTGCAGTGCAACGATCAATGAACAAAAATCTGATTCATGAATATCTTCACCACGCTGATGCGTTGGGATTTATTGACCATGACGCTTTTGAACAGGCATACGCACGGTTTAATGCGGAAGAGTATCAACCGTATGCTACTATCCATCATACTGTTGAAGCAGTGGTTGATAATACTTCGTGGTATTATTGGGTCTTTGGTTTGGATGAAACCAGCGAACGTCTTGCGTATGTTGGCGCCCACTTTGCTGCAGATCCGCCTGCAGTCTGTCCTTCGTATCTTCAAGCGGTTTACCAGCGAGTTCTTACGTTCGAAAATCCATGGGAAGACAAGATAGAAGAGAAAACAGAAGCGATTTCTTTTCTGAATTATCGAATGCGCTGATGCCCCATAGTATTATCGACGCGTAGGATACTAGCCCCGCCGTACATAAAAGGTGCGTATGCGCGGGTTGTTGCGGGTCAAATAGGAAACATAGACACGCTAGTTCGGTTCACATGTTACGCCATCCCAGCATTGATCTGGACCGCAGTCGCAACCAAATCCTTCTGATTCCGCACAACCAAGCCGAGGGTTTCTTTGTTTTTCGCAGGAGTCGCCACAGCTGTCGGGGAGCAGTCTCCATTCTCCGCTACTAGCTTCACAAGAAGGTACGACACATGTTTCTTGGCACTCTTCAATTGTTTT
>CAYJLN010000065.1:0-2457 GCA_964371275.1 Candidatus Woesearchaeota archaeon | reverse complement strand
AAGGCATTACCATCAAGTTTCTGGCGAACAACCTCGCCAATTTCAGATTTCATCCAGGCAAAGAGAGGAACGCCATATCCATGTTTTTTGCGCTGAAGAATCTCTTTCGGAAGAATTGATCGGGCACTTTTTTTAACTAAATATTTCAAGACATGTCCTTTGAACTTCAAGGAAGGTGGGATACTATAGGCAAATGCAGCAACCTCCTTGCTCACATAAGGAACCCGCGCCTCAAGAGAAGCAGCCATGGTCGCTTTGTCAAGTTTCATCAGAAAATATTCGGCAAGCTGGTGTTTGATATCCAAATAAAGGATCTGATTCAAGAAATCAGTAACAGTTTCATTCAACCCAGCACCAACACGCTGCATCAACTGCTGCTCATTCGTAGGGAAAGAAAGAAGTCCATCAATTTCCTGTTGGGTAAATGCGCGGTTCATGTACAGGTAGGCAGAAGCAGGGTCTTGTACCTTGTCCATTGCTTCCAACACACGTTTTGCTTTCAACGGCAGCAACGAAGAACGGCGCAATGGGCGTAGTTTTGACAAATAGCGAGAAAGGCGATGAAGTCGCTGCAATCTGAAATAATGATCATAACCGCCAAACATCTCGTCTCCACCATCGCCGCTCAGCACAACTTTGATATCATGTTTTCGCGCAGCCTGGGACAAGAGTAATGTTGGAATAGACGCAAGCTCAGTAACAGGTTCTTCATACAAGGAAAAAAGCGTATCAAGAGCGCGAAGCGCATCTTTTTCAGTCACGTCAACAATGGTATGGTCAATGTTTGAAAACGTTGAGAGAAGTCTAGCATACGGCGCTTCTGAGAAAAAGTCAAATTGCGCAGAGAATGCTTGGACATGGTCAGGATTATCCTTACTCAGTAAGGCAGTAACAAGGCTCGAGTCAATACCGCCAGACAAGAAGCAGCCTACTTTGGTATCGGCAATTTTATGATAATTTACAGATCTGTGCATAACGTCTAAGAATTGCTGGGAAAAGGAAGACTCGCTCTGAGAAGTAAGATCTTGCTTGATATCCCAATACTTCTTCACGTACAGTTTGTGATCAAAAAGAACCATATAGTGTCCTGGTTTAAGTTTTTTTATTTCAGAAAAAAAAGTATCTTCAAACGGCGGATATCGGAAGCGCATTGTCTGATAGATCGCCTCTGTATTCAAGGTAAACGAAAGATGGTCGCATGCCAAAAGCGCGTTGATCTCTGATGCGAAGAAAAGTTGACCGTTACGAAATATGTAGTACAGTGGTTTGACGCCAAGATGATCCCGTGCCAAGAAAAGAATATTCTTCTGAGAGTCATAAATGCAAAAGGCAAACATTCCCAAGAAATGATGGATGCAATTAAATCCATACTCTTGATACATAGCAAGGATGACTTCGGTATCTGAAGTGGTTACAAATCGGTACCCTTTTTTCTCTAAGTCCTGACGAAGCTCACGAAAATTATAAATCTCGCCGTTATAGGTAATCACGATAGTGCCGTCTGCTGTGCTCATAGGCTGATTAGATCGTTTATCAAGATCGATAATAGCAAGTCGTCTGTTCCCCAAAGAGACATTCTTGTCAGTATAATAACCAACGCCATCAGGACCACGATGAACAATGGTCTGATTCATGCGTCGAACGAGGTTTTTATCCCCCCCAGTAAACCCCACAATGCCGCACATAGAAAGACCTTCTTAAAGAAAAAGATATAAACCTATCGCAGAAGTACCTTATACAGCGCCAATGTCTTCTTTCCCGTCACCTGAGGAGTATAATACTTCTCGACTTTTTGTCGAGCAGCCTTGCCTAGTCTCTTTCGTAGCGCATCATCAGAGAGTAAAAGATGAATTTTCTCTGCAAAGACTTCAGCATCAAGAGGAAGTTGAGCAAATCCTTCTTTATCAGTAAAACTTGCTTCGCCTTCAGCGGGGGCCATATTTGTCACATAAGGAATTTCGCAGGCCATTGCTTCTAACAAAGACTTGCCAACGCCATGAGAAAATGCAACAAAGTAAAAAACCTTCGCTCGATTGATATAACGGACCAAATCCTTGTGTTCCACTGGAGGAACAATAAAGACATTTTTTTCAAGATGATATTTTTTAATGAGCTCGACAACTTTCCCATATTCATTATCTCCAGGACCACCACCGACGAGATAGGTTTTGATATCTGGTTTTTTCTGCTTGAGAATGCGAGTGATCTCAATGGCAAACGGCACATGTTTGAGAGTAACAAACCGACCGGTGTAGAGAAGATCAATGTCTTTTTCGCATTTCTGAGGGTAAAACAGATCAGCATCAACTTGTGGAGGGATGAAAGTAATCTTCTCAGGGTCAGTCCCATAATACTTCACCATGTCCTTTTTGTAATTCGTGCTCATGACAACGATATGATCGGCACGTTTCGCGATATACTTTGTGAAAAGATAGGCATACATCATCTCCTTAAAGT
>CAYJLN010000064.1:0-2497 GCA_964371275.1 Candidatus Woesearchaeota archaeon | reverse complement strand
AACAGCGTTCCCGATTGGTGACTTAAAAATCAGCGGAATTCGGAGTGATACAGGAATCACAAATCAGAGCAATGCCCTCGTCCTCCACCTTGAAGTCCAGAATCTCGTCAAGCTCGAGAAAATAGAACTCAAGCAAGACAGTGGGACAACAACCATAAGCTCAGGCGGAACATATACAGTAACGGCAGACGAAGATTTGACGCTTCTCGTGACTGTAAAAAATGAGGCATCAAATAGCACCAATATAGACCTTAGCGAAGTCGTCATGACACTTTCGGGCGACCCTGCGGATATTGGCGAGGAAGAAACGATTGACGGGTTAGATTCAGGAAAACTAACGACGCAAAAAATTGACTTTAGCGTTGATAGTAGCGATAGCGGAATTTCGCAGGTCACTGTAGAAATAAGCGGAATAGACGAATTTGACGGCGAGCATGGGACAACGTTTGATTTCAATCTCGATGTGAAAGAAGAATCAGAAGAAGAAATAACAAATGATGAAGACGGCGATGGCGTCGAGGATGCCCAAGACCTGTGCCCAGGAACAATCTCCCAATGCTCAGTTGATGGGGACGGATGTGACGTTGATACTGACGAGGACGGCGTATGTGATGAGCTAGACCCAACGCCTGGAGAGCCGCAAGAAGAGGAAACAACAGAGGACGTTGAGTTGCAACAACAGCTTGCCCTTGAGCAGCGCCTTCGTGAAAAAGAGCAGGAAATGAACGAAGAAAAAGATGCGAAGGAAGAACCAGAAGAAGAAGCAACAAGCTCGGGATTTGTGCCCTTCATTTTTGGGTTTCTCTTTGGCCTTGGTGTTTCAGTCTTCTTTTTGTTTCTTATTAAATCGTAAGACATGGCTAGTTCTGAGTCATTAGAGACATCAGTCGAACGCGAAGTAACTGCTATCAAGCGGAAAAAACTGCAGATCCGCAGCATCGCAGCAGGTGCAGGGTTGCTTACAGGAGCAGTAATCTCTGGTCTTACAGAAAAACTAAGACAGACCTTTCCAGCACTGTTTGAAGAAGAATTTGTCCCTTCATTTCTTTCGCCAGAGGTAACGCCCTATGTGTTTGGAATAAGCCACGGGCTTGTAGCGTATGTTGCAATAGAAGCCATAGCGTCAGTAGGAAGATCGGCAATTCCGGCTGTTAAAATGCTTATGACAAAACGTGGAACGCCAGAACATATCGTCGCCACTCGTGCGCTTGTTGAACGAGTGCCAGACCCGATTATGAAACGCGTCTTGGATATCAGGCTCCATCTTTTAGAAGGGAAAGTCGACGAAGCGCTAGAAAAATATGAGCAGTTTCTCCGCGTAACTTCTCGCTATCGTCCAGGATGGTTTGTGCTCGAAGCAATAAGCTCAAGGATACTTGACGGGCTTAATTATTGCGATGACGTATTAAGAAAGAAACCGGCAGACCTTTCTCTCCTCTTAGATTATGCATTTTATCGATGGGCGACAGGCAGAGAAAAAAATGCGCGTCGATATTTTACAAAAGCAATAACACAAGAAGGAGAAATACAGCCAGAAGTAAATTGCCTCTATGCAATCGTATTGGAGCTCATGGGAGACTCCGAGGAAGCGCGTCAGCAATGGCGTCGCACGATCGATATCCTCCTCCAACGATCAGATCTTCAATTTCAACGAATAGGCGACAGTAGAAATGAAGTACTCATCCTTCCAACGAGGAAATTTTTCAAAGACAAACTGGTGTTTAAGAGAGGTCCTGAAGAGATTGTAAAAGAGTTTATCATTACCGACATGCTGTACCGGGGGTGGCGGCGGATGGAAGAAACCTCAGAAGAGCAAATAAAAATTGTTCGTCCGCTGCACACAACACACCATAACGGACAAAACTACTATATCACGAAACGCAGACCCCTTCGTAATATCGAGCAGCTTCTAGAAACAACAGAACCAATCGCATCATCGATTCAAGCCATGCTCGATACCGAAGCACGTATTCATGCCATGGCAACCGGGGTAACAATCCGCATGTCAAATGGCGTGGTGGGGATGATGGGGGTGAAAGGCGATGATAAGGTAGTGATGGTTCCCGTGTATAATCACGTCAGCAAACTGAAACAGCGACTCATAGATCGTTGCGGAGAAACAAAAGAAATGAATAATCTGTTTGGCGCATACAACCTACTAGTGGAACGACTGTATCCTCAGCAATTAGTACTAATCCATGGCGATGCAACGCTTGCAAATGGCCTTGAAGACGGAACGCTTCTCGACTTTGAAGCTGCATCGCTTGGAATGCCAACGCTTGATGTCGTCACCACTCTTGAAGATCATCGGCTCACGAATATCAATCGAAGAGCAGCGTGGGAGTATTACTTGGAAAAACGCGCAGAATACCAAAAAGGGAGAAAAGATGATCGGGGAATGATGGACCGCTGGTATGAATTCCACCAAGCTCATCTAGCGATGTGCCAAATAGGAAGCCAGATTCACTTAGGCCATCCTGATCGAGTACGCCACCAT
>CAYJLN010000063.1:0-2631 GCA_964371275.1 Candidatus Woesearchaeota archaeon | reverse complement strand
GCCATTCTCGATATCCATCCAATTAACCCCGGGCATACGCTCGTTATGACAAGAGAACATTACGAAACAATGGGTGACGTGCCAGATTCGTTATTGCAAGAACTAATGTTAGCGGTAAAAAAAATAGCTACCGGATTAAAGAAAATGGCTGATGGAGTAAATGTGAACCAGAATAACCGTCGCGAAGCAGGTCAAATTATCGACCACATTCACTTTCATGTTATTCCACGAATGAAAGGTGACGGATTAAAGCACTGGCCCGGAAAATCCTATAAAGAAGGCGAAGCAGAGGAATTAGCAAAAAAAATCAAAAGCCTTTTATAAGAACGTCTTTCTTGTTTTTGTTACGCCTCCGTAACTCAGCGGCTAGAGTACCGGTTTCATAAGCCGGGTGTCGGGTGTTCGAATCACCCCGGAGGCAGTTTTAAATAAGGAACTCTTTTTTAATCAGCGTAATCTCAATCGTGCTCACGCGAACCTGTTTATTTTCTTGGTTCGTAAATTCTTCGCTGTCGATCTTAATGCCTTTAACATTAATTTGGTTCTCTAAAAATCGTTTCGCTGCCACTTCTGCGATGTCAACAGCTTTAGAAATAAACTTCCCTCTGGCTTTGATGGTAATCTCATCGGCATTCTGCGTGGTGAACTGCATAACGACACCAGTCACGTAATTCATAAAGGGTTTGGCACCGATGAAGACTGTATGTTCATCCGCGCTTTCTCTTGTCTCTTCTGTCATGATAAAACCCTCCAGTCGCTGGTAGTATTCAATAGAAAGCACAAAGAGAACTATTTATTTAAAAGTATCGCTTGCCTATAGTTTTGGTTGCTGGAGTGGTTGCTGTTGCAGTTCTACTTTTTTTAGTCGTACCAAGTACCCCGCAATAGAATTGCGCATCTTCTTGTTTTTGATATCAGCAAAGTCAGGAAGAAGCGATTTATTATGC
This sequence comes from Candidatus Woesearchaeota archaeon, assembly GCA_964371275.1. GTDB lineage: Archaea > Nanobdellota > Nanobdellia > SCGC-AAA011-G17 > UBA489 > CAYJLN01. The sequence continues at coordinate 1,684 of CAYJLN010000063.1, read as the reverse complement.
TCAAAATCAGTGGTAATCTTCGCTTTATGCTCTGCGAAGAGCTTTCGGCTCGCACGTTTGATTGGTGTAGTTTTAATACGCCCCATAGACGTGTTTCAGAGATGCTACTTTTTAAATCTTTCTTTAGGGCGAGAAGAATCAAAGAAACAGGAAGAAAAGTTAACCTACTTAACGAAATAAGATAAATAAAAGATATTAATAAGTATACTAACAAAATAGCTAAATATAGCTATAATAGTTAAATAACTAAAAACAAAAGCTTTAAATAAGCTAATTTGTTATACACGCTAACAGGAAAAGACATGGCCGGAAACCCTTCTTTACTCAAAGAAGCAGCTCTCTTCTCATATTCTCTGAAACACCTGCCAAAAAAAGACAAAATACGGTTCTATTATGCATTAAAAGGCCGTGACGGCAAATCCGGCATCATCAAACTCTACCATGTTGAGCAGCTGGGAAGAACCGTGCTGCTTGTCAGCCATAAACAGAAGGCAGACATTGAAAGCTTTTTAAAGTTCTGGAAGTGTTCATTCAAAACGAAAGAGGTGTGGTTAAAAAAATGAGGTGCCGTGTTCTTCTATTCATAGGACTTCTTGCCATACTCGTGAGTATCGGCAGCATTTCAGCGTCAGCACTTCAAGTCAACATCTCATACTTCGCTGTCGACAATGCAGAAGATGTTTGGCGCTCAAATAATTCAGGAGTATCCTGGACTGCGATCAACACCAGCTTTAGTGGAAATAGCAATGATGCGACCGTCATGAGTATTAACTCCTCGAACACCGTGTTCTTAATAGATGACGCCCAAGATGTCTACGTTTCATCAAGTCAAGGAAAGAACTGGAAGCGTATTGCAAGTAACCTCAATGGTGTACCTGCAAATATTCTCGCATTTACCATAGACGACAATAACACGCTCTTTGCTATCGACGCCAATGAAGATGTCTGGAAGTCGATGAATAGTGGTTTCTCATGGTCAAGAGTCAGCTCTAATTTTAATGGAGGAAGCTTGAGTGTTGCTGGACTCGTGAGTAACGATAGTCTTGCTCTGTATGCTGCAGACAATTCGCAGGATATCTGGCGTTCAACCAATGCAGGAGTATCCTGGACAGCCATCAATACGAGTTTCAATGGGAACACAAATAATCCTGCGGTTATGGGAATAAATGCCTCGAATACGCTCCTTATTATTGATGACACCGAAGACGTTTATGTTTCTGATAATCAAGGTATCAGCTGGAAACGAATAAGCATTGATTACAATGGTGGTGGACCGAATGCGATGAAATTACTCGTCGATACGAATAACACCTTTACAGTCATCGATGCCGCTGAGGATGTTTGGCAGTCCATTAATGGCGGGTTCATCTGGGCAAGAGTTGCAACAAACCTCAATGGAGCAAATGGGGCGATTGATGCTGCGATTTCCATGACAAATACCTATGATCTTTCTGCACCAACATTTACGAATCCAGCCGTAAGCCCGCCAAATAATACGGCCTATGCAAAAGACGGCGTTTACACCTTTAACGTCACCGTTTCTGACGAAACACTTGTCAGCACCGTCATTCTCAATCTTAATGGAGTAAATTATACGGCGTCAAACGTATCAAGCACCTACACTGTGACGAGAACAGATTTAGCTGCAGGAACCTACACCTACACCTGGTTCGCCAACGACACC
>CAYJLN010000062.1:0-2667 GCA_964371275.1 Candidatus Woesearchaeota archaeon | reverse complement strand
TTATCTTCCGCGAAGGATTTATTAACCGGGAGAAAGCGCGTTCTTTTATCACGACTATGAACACTGATGAGCATGCTGCGAATCGCGCATGGCACCTCTTTGCCTTAGAACAGTGGTTTGCTCAGTATCATGATCGTGTAGGACTATAATATGAAGATTGTTATCCCCATGGCTGGGTTAGGAGAGCGTTTCATTGAGGTAGGGTATTCTGTCCCTAAACCATTAATCCCTGTTGATGGGAAACCGATGATTGAACACGTGGTCAATCTTTTTTCTCCGCGTGATGACTTTGTCTTTGTGTGCAACGATGAGCATTCCAAGATAACAGCAATGCGCCAGACATTAACACGAATTGCCCCTGATTCGTCGATCATTAGTATTCCTTATGTCCGTAAAGGGCCTGTGTGGAGCATCTTAGAGGCATTAAAAAAAGAAGAATTTCTTTCTGATCATGAGCCAGTCATTGTTAATTACTGCGATTTTGGTCTTGTATGGAGTTATTCTGATTTTCTTCAGACCATGAAAACGTCTGATTGCGATGGATGCATCCCCTCCTATAAAGGATTTCATCCTCACCAGTTAGGGCATGATTACTACGGCTACCTTAAGCTTGACCAGCATAACCGCCTTGTTGAAATTCGAGAGAAAAAACCATATACCTCGAATAAGATGAATGAATATACGGCTGCGGGAATGTACTACTTTAAGAAAGGATCGCTGTTGAAAAAATATGGTGCTGAATTACTTGACCGCGGTCTTGCTCACACAAATGGCGAGTACTATGTGAGCTTGATTTACAATTTGATGGTACGTGATGGACTCACGACAACTGTGTATGGCCTGCCTTATTTCTTGCAATGGGGAACGCCTCGCGATCTTCAGGAATACTCGCTTTGGTCTTCTTATTTTGCAGAAAAAGTCGGTAAGAATAAGACTGAACAAAAATCGACTGAATTACTCTCTAGTATCCAGCGTTCACTTACTCCTGAGCAATTTGAGCAGTGCCATACCTATTGGCAGGCGTGCTTTAGTAAACTTGCTCATCATCCTTATAGCACAATTATTAAATAAGCGTGTTTCTCTGTTGAGTCTATGGTCCTCGTTATTCGTCATCGCGTCAACACGATTGAAGGATTAAAGAAGGTACCTCCCCAGTATGGTGTCGAAATTGATATTCGCGGTTATGGAAAAAAACTCTATCTTACCCATGACCCTCTAGACGAAACAAAAATGTATGATGAGCTAGAAGAGTACTTAAAACACTTCAAACACGCTTTTATTGTTTTTAACACGAAAGACGCCGGCCATGAGCAGAGGATCATCGACCTTGCTAAAAAATATCACATTGATAACTATTTTCTCCTTGATGTCGAATTTCCTTATTTGTATCGAGCAACACGGAAAGAGGACATCCGCAAGATTGCTGTTCGTTACAGTGAAGCTGAGCCTATTGAAGGCGTTGAAGCGCAAATGAGCAATGGTAAACCTCTTCTTGACTGGGTATGGATCGATACGAACACTATCCTGCCCCTTAATGCCGATATTGTTCGTAGGTTAAATCTATTCAAAACGTGTCTTGTTTGTCCAGAACGCTGGGGGCGACCACAAGATATCCAACCGTATATCGAGAAAATGAAAGCGTTGAACTTTAAACTTGATGCAGTGATGACTGCTGAACCGTATGTGAAACAATGGGAGCAGTCTGGCGTGCTTAAATAAGCTATTTGATGTCCGCAACAATAAATACTATCCCGCCAACGCCATATCGTATCAGTTCTTCGCAACGAATCTTGTTTTTTTCGCAGAACTCATAGAATGCGGCTTGTACCCCTTTCTTTTTATCTGCTTTGTAATTAAAGAAATCATCAAGAATTAGTATTGTTCCTTTTTGTATACTGCCCTTAATAAAATTGAAAGCATACTGCGCAGAGGACTGCAGGTCACAATCCATCATGACAACTGCTGCCTTCGTTACCCCATACGCTTGCGGTGGTTTTTTTAGTGTTTCTTGAAAGAATCCTGGAATAAGTTTTACTTCTGGGAATCGTTTAAACCTTTTCTGGATTGCTTTAAATTCTGTTGAAAAGTTGAACGTGCCATAGAAGGGGTGTTCGTCTCCTTTTTCTATTTTCATACCCGTAAAAGAATCGAATCCGAAAAAATTCATTCCGGGTTTCCCTATTTTTCTCCAGTAGGTTGCTGCGCCTTTCAGACTTGTCCCTTCATAGACGCCGAACTCTAGATAATCACCAGGAATGGCTTCAATATTCTTGTAGAATAATGCTTTTTTGATAGTGGTGTGTTTTTCTGTATTATGAATGATCTGCGGACTGATGAAGGAACTTAATCTAATATAGAGGTCTTGCACCCATAAAAAAAACTTATGAAGGAGATTCATCTTCTTGTGCTGGAAGAAATCGTTATAAACCTTGTGCTTTCAACAATTTTTTTAGCTTAAATGTGAAGCTTATTGTTCTTTTTATGAACTTTATTTTCGATGACAAACTGTAGTTCCATTTGCTTTCTCCATAAATACGTTTGCCAAAATATACGAGAAATCGTTTTATCTGAAAGTCCTTTTTCTCTGCGAGATAATACGCGTCCCAATCACCCGAGAAATCTGCTGGCGGATTTTTCATCACTGTCAGAAATGAGCGATGGAACATA
>CAYJLN010000061.1:0-2888 GCA_964371275.1 Candidatus Woesearchaeota archaeon | reverse complement strand
AAAAACCGGTCTTTAGAAACGCCTTCACTTCTCATGGAACCAGCTTTATAAAGAAACAGAAGTATTTGCCGCCGATAACTATATAAGCTACCGACGACAAACACTACCTCATTTCGTAAAAGAAGAGGTGATGGCGAATGATATCTTCAGAAAATAAGAAGTTTTCTATCGAGTACAACACCCGCTTGAACAGCTTTACCACCAGCAACACCCAATACACCGCATCACTAAACGGAAAGTTCAGAACCAAGAACGTAAAGTGCCCGCAATGCAAACAAACAGCCTACGTTGACAACGGCTACCATGCCGTTGAGCAAAGCATAATCAAAGCCTTAAGCTTGAAAATCAAAGTATCACAGTTTCACTGCAAAAAATGCAACACGTACTGGAGCACAGAACGCGAGATTATTGACAAAGTGGTTATGAAAATTAAAGAACTTACCAAGTCGTTAATGCTCGGCTGCGCTAGACTGGGTTTGTCCTTTGAGAAAGCAGTTAAGCTTGTTCAGGAGCAAACAGGAATCAGCTACTCGCCACAGTACCTTTACGAGCTTTACGTAAACCTGCTAGGGCAGGTTAAGCAGGAAAAGTTTGCAAGCGCTTCAGGAGTTTACTACTATGACGAGCAATTCCTGTTAGTTAATGGCGAAAGAGTATGTCGGTTAACGTTGAAAGATGCTGTGACTGGTCAAGTGATTGTTGATAAGCAAACAGCAGATGCGAAGAAAGACACTATACGAGAAGTGCTTCAACAAGCACTTGAAGGCTTGCTTGTTGACGCTTTCATAATTGACATGCGTAATGAATATCCTGAACTGCTTCACGAATTATTCCCGAATGCTAAGATTCAGTGGTGCATTTTCCACCTTTACAAGCTCATTTGGAAAGAGTTAAGGGACGAGTACGGTAAAAGCGTTCCATTGCACGAGCTTTACAACCTGAGTTTATGAACTGAGTTCAGATAAAAAGTAGTCACTACATTTTCTTTATCGTCGCTAAATATATAGTTTCTACCACCGAAATATTAATATACTTGTAGGGAAGTCCTTCCCTACGAAAATGAGCTGCATCGTAGCCAAAACCAAAAATGGGCGGAAGTACTATTGTGAAGTTCAATCCTATCGTGAAGGTGACAAAGTAAAGCAACGAGTACTCAAATACTTCGGAACAACAGACCCCAGGAAAGACCCAACCGCAAAACCAATCACAAAAAAGTCAATAGTGGCCACGTACCGCTTTGGCGATGTCGCGCTTCTTTATCGTATTGCACAGAAGATCAACATGGTTGAAGTCATCAACCACTACGTTCCGAAGCGACAAGGTCTCTCACTCGGCTTGCAGATATTTCTGATGGTGTGCCATCGTTTGCTCGATGACAAACCGAGCAGCGCGAATCTTGAGCGTTGGGTGAAGACAACGCATCTGCCACTGGTGGCACAGTTCGATCCTGCGCGTTTAAACATCAACACACAAGTCTATACGATGGATAAGATCTATGATGAAGAGCACAACATCGATCACATGCTGCGCATCGCTCACGACCTTTATCTGAATGCGCAAAAGCTTCTTGGAAAAGAAGAAAACACGTACTTCTATGACATTACCTCGACGTATTTTGAGGGGAAATGCTGCCCTATTGCCAGGCTTGGTTATAGTCGTGATAACGCGTCTGATAAGCTGCAGATTAATATCGGCATGGTTGTGAACGGCGTCTATGGTCTGCCAATGATGACGAAGGTTTTTGAAGGAAATATCAATGACGCAAATACCGTCTATGAAATGGTGTATTATGCGAAGTTCATTCTCGGCAAGAAAAAAGGCCTTCTCGTCATGGATCGCGGCATGGACTCTGAAGATAACATCCGAATCATGGATACAACAGGATATGATTATGTTATCGGCCTGCGAGGAACGCATTCGTTTGTGGAGGAACTTAAACTTGCAACTGACCCGTCCACGAACGATTGGAACACATTCAAGAGCGGCGACGTGACAATTCGGCTAAAAAAATACTCGAAGAACCTTTTTGGCAAGCGCAGGTTCGTCCTGTTGTATTACAGCCCGAAGATAGCTCAAGAACAGCAAGAACACCGACAGCATCTCATTGATCAAGCGATTCGCACGCTCAAGTCCACACGACAGCTCACACTTGAGAACGCAAGGAAGATAATCAAATCAGTGCGCAAGTACTTCATTCTGACGACGACAGCACACGGCATCGAGTGGCGAGTCGATCAGGTCGGGATGAATCGTTCAGACCGCAAAAGCGGAAAGTTTTGCCTAATCACAAATAAAGACATAGCGCCGCAGGCAATCTATGAGTTGTATTTTTCCAAAGATAAGGTTGAGAAAGGTTTTCGCCACATGAAGCAGGATGTCGCATTGCATCCGACACGCAAACGCCTCGCTGACCGGGTTCGAGTGGACGTTTTTCTGTGCCATCTTGCCTACTTGCTGCTTGTCACGGCAGAGCAGCTTGTGCGCAAGGAAAAAATCGGCATTTTTTGGGATGGTCTCTCGTCGGAAACGCAAGAAATACGCCTTTTGGAGTACGCTGATTTGAAAGGGAAAAAAGAATTTCAGATTATCGCGAATAACGAAATTCAAAGAAATATCGTCGAGAAAATGGGACTCTCAAAACAAGTTCCGTTGTCACAACAAACATCAAAATGAGTTCATAAACCTAGGTTGTTACTTCGGCTTCCTTTGTTTTTTCATCATAGCTAAAGTAAATTGTTATGTGCCTGCTGCGGCTTAGGCCGATTGCCACATACTGGCTGCCTCCAGCCTTCTTGAATTTTGGGCTGACTTCTTTCAGCGCATCGTGAACTTCTTCCTGCAGCACGTTGTGCTTTTCGTAAATCTTAATGGCTGTTGCCGGCTCTATT
>CAYJLN010000060.1:0-2890 GCA_964371275.1 Candidatus Woesearchaeota archaeon | reverse complement strand
GTAAAAGTAAAGACAAGGAGAAAAGGAAGGATCACATCATAAACGCCAAGCTGTTGCCAGTATCCAACAAGATCGTACAAATCAAACACTCCTGCCATGGTTTACTCCTTCTTCCCCCCGGAATCAGGCCCTTTTTGGATATACCAGACAAGGATCACAATGGCAATAAAAAAGAGTGCGGTGATTATAAAGTTTCCTGATAAGCCTGAAAAGACATACTGAAGGAGTGGATCAAAGAGATTGAATGAAGAGAGGATAATGATAATAAACGCAATGAGAACAAATCCAAGAAACCAGTTAGTAAGGGAAGGGAATTTCGCTCTGAAGTTAAGAGGCTCTTTATCTTCACCAAGAAAGACCCCGAATAGCAATACGAGAACAATAATAGACAATAAAATCAAGGCAAGCTGAGGGATGGCTGTTTGAATAACCTGCACAATGTTCGACGCAGCAACGACAAAAAATCCAATGCTAAATGCAACAATCGTGTTAAGATTGTGCCGTGGTTGGTCTTTATCGCCAACTTTTTCAGTGCCAAGAATCTTCGTTTTTTCAAGAATACCAAAGACCAGGGCAAAAATAAGCAGGAACGGAAGGACAACGCTAAAAAAACCAAAATCGTGAAGAAAACCAATAGCATTCTCTAAAGGAGCTCCTTCAGTCGTTGATCCAACTGCAAGACCAGTAAAACGACCGGATGAAAGATATCCAAGAAAAACAACGGCTAGCACCAAAAGAAATGCAAGAAAAACTGGTCGTTTATTCTCCCTCTTTTTCATCCCTCTTTTCCTCCAGGTAAATGATCGTTACTGCGCGGATAACTCTTCCCGAGCAGCCTCTTCTCCCTCTTCAGCATAGCTCGGCATAGCACTCTTGCTGATGACCATGATGTCACCGACAGCTTTAACAAGCTTATGAGGGATAATTACTCCCTTGGCCCCGCCCAGAATTTTATGGAGGGAAGAACCGCGAGTAGCGCGAACGCGCCAACCGAAAATTTTATTTGAGGTAATAATACATTCCTCAACGTCTCCAAAGTAGTCACCGTTGTCGGTGAATACTTTCATGTCATACACTTGAGTCATCTTTTTTATTCTAAGCATGATATCACCTTTTTCAAATGACAAAAAGCGGAAGTGATTTATAGTTTATAAATATTTCCCTCTAAACGGCAGTAAAATGAAAAAATACGAAAATATCTACGTAATAGGGACATCACACATTGCGCAGGAAAGTATTGATGAAGTAGAAAAAGTCATAGTGAACGAAGCACCAAAAGTAGTGGCGCTTGAGCTTGACAGACTTCGTTGCATGTCTTTGATGAGTAAAGAAAGGAAAAAAATAAGTCTTGGTGGAATGGGGAGACTAGGAATACGCGGGTTTATACTGAATCTCATCGGGGCTTGGATCGAAAAAAGGCTGGGAGAAAGCGTTGGCGTAAAACCTGGTGCAGAAATGAAAAAAGCAATAGAGTGCGCACAGAAAGTAAATGCAGAGATTGCACTCATCGACCAAGATATCTCACTAACGATGAAGAAACTGACGCGTGAGATCTCTCTAAAGGAAAAAATGAGATTTGTTGGTGACTTAATTCGGTCGATGTGGAGCACAAAAAAGATAGCAATAGATCTAAGAAAAGTACCAAGCGAAAAATTAATCGATAAAATGACGAAAAAAGTCGGCGAACGGTATCCTACGGTATATAGGGTCCTTGTTCATGAAAGAAATAATTTTATGGCAAAAAACTTATATAAGCTAAAACAAAGGTATCCAAAAGAAAAAATCGTTGCAGTCATTGGTGCAGGCCACACACAAGGGGTATTGCAAATGCTGCAACGCATGAGGAAAAATGAACTCAACGATTGAGAAAAAAGAGCTTGGGGTTATTGTTATCGCTTCGCTCGTTCTTGGAATTGTATTCGGATTCGACGATAAACGGCCTGTGTTCGAAATGAGTGCGTGGCTGTCAAATTTCATAGTGATGACGCTGCTGTCGGCGTGTATGATCTGCGTGTACATATGGGCGCAGAAACGAATGGCAGCGCGATATGGCGCAGAAACTCGCGTGAGTATCTGGTCACTAACAAGAAGCGGATGGAAAAAATCACGATATCTTCACAAATCACGATATCTTCACAAACCAATCCCTGTAGGGATTATCCTTCCGATATTGACAACGCTCGCGTCACTGGGTAAATTCTCGATAGGGATGCTATTCAGCACAAAAGTACAGGAAGTGGAAAAGTATAGGCAGGGAAAAAAAACAAGTAAAGTAATGGAGCTAGAATCCGCAAAAGTGCTGGCAACAGGCCCTTTGGTGATGACGCTCATCATGCTGGTCATTGAAGGAAGCGCAACCCACTATGGATCTGTCGCAAATACGCTCGCGACGATGGGGAAGACGCTCGCAATATCGAATATGCTTCCCTTGCCTGGATTAAACGGATTCGATATGTTTATGTACGCAAAACGATTTTATGTTGTTATCGCGACAATGGTCCTCTTTCTGACGCTGTTGATTAGTATTCTGCCAGCGATTTGGACCATCGTAATAGCCGTATTAGCAGGATGCATTGTTGCACTTGCATATTTCAAGAAAGAAGTTGGAAAGAAATAGTTACTGGGGAACAAGACTGAAAAATCCTTTCTGCAACAACCAGACGGCAAAAATCCACGTCAAATTATTATATACGCCCTGCGTCGCAAGAAAAAGAAAGACACCTGCTAAAATATCCATTGCACCGACAAGTCCGCGGAAAAAAATAAGTCCTTTCAATAAGACGTATGACCCAAAAAGAAGTCCAAGAGTAGGGGCAGGAAAAAAACGAAGAATAACAAGAGAGATGCCTGCTAAAAGATCGAGAACACCAAGAAGGAACAAGAGCATGTG
>CAYJLN010000059.1:1501-3355 GCA_964371275.1 Candidatus Woesearchaeota archaeon | reverse complement strand
GTTATTGTTCTAAAGAACAAAACTTCCAGCGCCTTGTGGCGTTACTTCGCCACTTCTGCTTCTCTGGTTTTCATTCTGCCGTATGATAGTTTGAGCCCGTTGCTCAAAGGTCTGGGCAGAGAAGAAAACCTCTCTCCTTCGATGTATTCGCCTTTGCCGTAGCGCTCGGCGCCACATCCTTTTCCCAACAGGATGGCCAGCTCTTCGGTGGAAGCGCTTTTGACGACGATTATCGTCTTGCCTCCTTCAACCTCCTTTCTTTCGATGCGAGCGATTGCTCGCTCTGTGATGTTGAGGACTTCGCCTGTCGGCTGTCCATTTTCATCTGTGAGCCTGTGGTTGAAACCGACCTCGTAAACGAGGTCGAATTCGCCCAATCCGCCTTTGTAGAAGAATTCCTGTTCCGTCAGGAGTTCGCCAAGTGGCTTGGTGAATCGTTTCCTGTCACCATTGCCGTTTGGTTTCTTGTCGGCGTTTCCAGCCAGAAGCCGAGACGAGTCGCAACAGTAACCTGCTCCGGTCCTAACCCAGCAGGTCATTTTGAACATTGCCGGTTGCACGAAACCGTTGAACTGGTAGCGGATGCTACCGTTGACGATTTCCTCTGGGCAGAGATGTTGACCATCTCTATCCAGAATGGGGTGGAGGAGGATGAACGGTTTCCCACCCACCTCGTTCCGCATCTCTTCCAGATCTTCCATCGGTTTCCTACCGACGGCTTTGATGAGGAAGAGTTGATCGCCAATCAATTGGACCAGTATTGCGTTGTCGAACCCGTTGAACTTCCAGAAAATCAGAGCGGTCTTGCCGTTGACGTCGTGGGTGTCGCGGAACAAAAGTTTGTCAACTGACACCCTCGTTTCGTCTTGGGCGAAGACTTTCTTCGCCTTTTCTTCCATTTTGGCCTTGTTGTCCGCTGCCAACTCGTGAGAGCGGGTGCGAATGACTTCGGCGCACTTGCCTTCGGCGAAATCATGGTACTTGCCGAAGACATCGGCCGTAAGCTCATACCCTTTCCCGAACGCCCAGATTTTCGTTCGCTCCTGCGTGGAGTGTTTGAAAACCTTGACTTTGCTGTCGATACTTTCTCTGGCGACAGAAATCAAGCTCTCCAAATCGTCTTTGGTTTCTGCATGGGCAAGGTCAAAGACCAGCTTGGCGATCTCGGCGTTGCGCCTTACTCGAAGGCACATTGCTTCAATGAGGTCTCTCTGGTCGTCGTTTTCGACCTCCATTTGGAGCACATCATCGGGGTCGTTTTCGGGGCAAAACTGCCGAAGGTCGCTGATGAGATTTTGGTACTCATCTCGCTGTTCTTGGCGTGTTTTACCTTGGCGCTTCTCCAGAAGTACCTCGTCGCCGATGTCTCGGATGTCGCATTCCAACGCCCAAATGGCCGGGCAAGCAGTTTCCAGAACGAATTTGTAAGCCATGTCTGCCAACTCGTTGATGTGCTTGCTTAACTCGCCACCGGTCATCCGTCCGTCGTCATGACTGACATCTGCTTGCCCCATTTTTTTTGAGGAAAGCTGTGAAATCTTTCGACGAGTGTTTTTGGCGCTTAGTCTGAAGACAGCGTTTTCCATGGCTGTCTCCTGGTTGCTGTTGCCTAACCCGCCCAGTAAATCTTTCTGCTTACTCATCTTTTACTCCTGTCGCTAAAGCGACGGAAAAAGTATCTTGTCCTCACAAGAACGTCCAAACAAAGGGCAGAGAATTAAATTGTGAAGAACTAACTATATAATATCATAATATAAAATCTTGTCAATAGTGTGATAAAAAAAAGACGGAAAGGGGGTTTCCGTCAATTATTATTTATGTGGCGAGAAATAGTGTACTAATTCTAGCCCTGTT
>CAYJLN010000059.1:0-1401 GCA_964371275.1 Candidatus Woesearchaeota archaeon | reverse complement strand
TATAAAATGTCAAAGTTCAACTAAACTACAATCATACTATTATATATTTATAAATTTGTCAACTATTGACAGTATTTTGTGTATATGCTAAAATTAATAAAGAGTAGCAATTTAACTTCTGACCCTTCTTTTTTAGAAAGGACTATGCTATGAGTGGCTTGTTGAATTCTGCGATATGGTTGACTATGCTTCAGTTCAGCTTCTCCAACCGGAAAGTCATTCCTGAAGGCATCAATGAAAGACCGCCCGAAACTGCCCAGCATTTCGCTACACGCAAATCTGAGTATGTCGGAGGTGAGCAGTTTCTATTTCCTGTTGAGGGAGTGTCGGCCTTGCCGTTCATTGCTGACCTAAATGAAGCAGGTCAGCAACTGGTGGATGCCTACTGGCAGTCAAGGATCAAAGATGGCCGAGAGTACTACATGGTTCTTTTCATGTTCGCCGCTCCCGGCCACGACCAATCTTCAGAAGAATTTCAGAAGGTCAGGAGTGTCGCTCTGAGCGCGCTTTCAAAGCTTTTTTCTGAAGCAATGTGGCGTGTTTGGGGATTCGTCAACCCGTTCTTTAAGGATAATGAATTGGTTGAAGATGCATACGCCCTTTGTGTCAACTTTGATTCGCGGAGTCCGTTAGTTGACGGAAATGGTAAACCCATTTTGCAATGGAAGAAGGATGAGAAGGGCGAAAGAATCGGGGACAAACCTGTTCCTCTTGAGCCCAAGAAGTTCCTCAGGATAATTGATGGCGACATTCGTGTCGTTTAATCTTCATTATTGAGGGAAAACGAATGCCGGGATGCAAAAACATCTCGGCTTTTTTATTTATTATCTGTTAACTTTAAACTCATTCTGTGTTCTTTTGGTTCTATCAATAAAACTTGAAAATCATAAGTTTTATCAATTTCCAAAGATTTTTCCATATCTTTTTGCGAACCAAATTCTGAAACATGGCATAGCCCCCTAATTTTCGGTAGAACCTCAATAAACGCTCCAAATGGACTAAATTTAATGACTTTTCCTTTAATAATATCTCCCTTTTTATATTCTTTTTCGATTTCTTCCCAAGGATTTTTTTTCAAGCTTTTTAATGAAAGAAAAACTTGATTATTATTGATATTAATAATTTGGGCTTTGACAATTTCGCCGACTTTTACAACTTCGGCTGGGTTTTCAACTAATTGCCAATCTAATTCTGAAATGTGAATTAACCCTTCAATACCTGAATTTTCCTCTGTGGACTTGTCCCCCACTAACTTTGGGGAGTTTATTTTCATACCCGAGTTTTCTTCATTGTTAATCCCAAAATTAGTGGGGGATAAAGGAAATCTTATAAAAACTCCAAAATCAGCGATGCCAGTTATCTCTCCTTCAATAATGTCATCTTTTTTATAGTCCTTTAGAA
>CAYJLN010000058.1:0-3727 GCA_964371275.1 Candidatus Woesearchaeota archaeon | reverse complement strand
GTCTCGTCCATACTATCGAAAGGGATGCCGGCATGGTCGGTGCTATAACGACACTCTTGGATGGGCTCAGTAAAGAAGAACGTAGCGCCGACAACCCCAAGTCCTGAGGCGACTTTTGTGTTATGGTCTGGATCGGTAAACACGAGAGTAGGTGGCGTCAAATCAGGCTCTGCACTGGTAGAAAATTGAATCGCGTAATCCTGTATATTAGCATTGCCAACCTTATCAGAACATTTCACATGGAAAGAGTAGTCGGTAGATCCAGTCGTAAAAAGAGTGAAATTATGGTTTAAGGAATAGGATAACGTTCCAAAGAATGTCGTCATTTCCTCAAAGGGAATGCCGCCCGTCTCAGAGTATTTGCATTGGGCAAATTCGCTCGTTTGAATACCAAAAGTAAGAAGGGTAAATGGTTTTACAAGAGGCGTTGCGTCTGCTCGTATATAATAACCGTGCGGTGTCTGCTCAAGAGAATGCCCTTGCGTAAGAATATCATTCCATGGACTAATCGTGGGGGTCGTCACATCATGAGGGTTTGCATCAACGCAAGCCACCTCAGAAGTCCCTTCATTCACTAGTTCACACGTGTTGCCATAGGTCTTGCATTTGTATTCCGTACAGTCAGCACCAAAATCATCCTGGCATTGAGTGCAACGAGAACCGCCACGAGGAGCAACCCACGGCTCGCAGTTAATATAATGGTCATATTTTTTCTTATTCCCAATACCAAACAGTTTCTGTGTAGCACGACTCAACCAACCACCAGTAATGTAATCAAGGAGGATAATAACAATAAATATGCCTGCAAAGAAGGCAGCAAGAATAAGAAGAATCCCGGTAATAATCTTCCCCCAAGTGTCACCTGTTCCCGTCGCTATACCATCGCGAATGACGCGGAAAAATGGTTTATAATTATAACTTGCATCTTCATTGAAGGCTATCGAAAGGTCACCAAAATTCAAGGAATTCTCGGTAAGATTCCAAAATGTAGAAAACGGTTCATAGAGGTTAGGATTAAATTGGTGTGTGTGCTCTCCCCTCGCATGAATGCCTTCATCGCTAAAATATCCATACACACTATAATGGGCGCCGCAATCTCCTAAAGAACGACAATAAGTATTCATTTGATTTGCCCAACCAGGATCTTCACATTCGCAGTTCGCTTCGCATTTATAGTCCCCACCGATTCGCTTCTTAACATAAACAGACGTGCATTTCTTATCCCCCATATCACAAATCTCTTTCGCATTACGACGAGGGGTTCTAGACCCTTCAGCATCGTCCCAGAAAGCCAAGCCGGGAGGAGAAAGAGGAATACAAATGCCCTTCGAATCACTGCCCGCCCAATAGCAACTGAGCTCTTCAGTGCAACACTGTTTTCTTTTAGCCATAGAAAGATCACGATCATTACAGTCTTGAACACACGAAGCGCCCTCATTAGGGATGCATTCTGATTTCAAAAGTTGCTGCCCTTGGTCATTCAACAGGTATTCAGCGCACAACTCATCGCGAAAATCGGCGCAGGGCTCAACAAGAACTTGACCATTAATACAAATCTCACGGTAATGGCGCGAACCAACAAGATCATTCGTTGGTCCAACACGACCCTCATAACGGCACCAGCTTTCACCATGAACACGATTACCTTTCGACGTATCTTCACAATTAATACTTGCACAAAAAGCATCATCACCTTGTTGCTTGCAAAGCGTACCCTGCCCATAATCGCAGTCCTCAGCAACATCTTCTCGATTCCCGCAGCTATCAAACCAGTACACCTCATCCTCGCCAGGCGCGCAGCCCTTCTTGAAGTGAGCAGTGCATACACAATCAAGAGAAGAATCAGTACAAAAAATCCCTTGATAGAACCCAATAGTACCCTCAGGATTCTCTAGACCTGCAGTAGAACATTGAGCTGATGACGTAAACGAACACGTACCCTCTAAAGCAATACAGCAGCCTTGATCGGCAGCTTGGCACTGCGTAAGGCAAGCACGTTCCGTCGTAACAGAAGAAGAAAAATCACCACGATCAGCATCAGAATTAAGCTGAGTTAAAAAATCACAGTTGTTCTGTGTCGTGAGAAGACACTGGTTTCCAATCTGGCAGCATCCTTGTGTACAGATATCAACAGAAGAACAAGCGCTGTCAAACGAGAGTGTGTCTCCCGAATTAGTGCAATCAGCGACCCCAACATTATCAGAGCACGTGCCTTCACTGCGATCGACGCAGCAGACAGGTTTGCAAAAAGACGTATCAGCGCACGCATTTGGCGCGCTACTATAGTCTGGATCACATTGTGTAGCATCAGTAAACACGCAAAAATCACCAGTCGTTATTTTTTCGCAACAAACTTGCTGGGTTTCGTCAGCAGAAGTTGGTTCAGTGATAAAAGAAGCAAAAGCAATGAGTTCAACAATAAGGAGTAGTATTTGAAAAACAGCTTTTGATCTCAAAAAACGCATGTCTATGACCTCTTTTAAAGGAAATAACAAGAAAGGGATTATTTAAAGATTTCCACAAGAAAGCTTAAAAGTCAAAGAAAGACTAAAAGAGATATGAAGAATAAACATAGCCTGCTTGCTTGGGTGCTGATTGGGGTAATCATCATTGTAGTGGGGAATGTTTTTTTTCTCAAGAAGCAAAACGACGAATTGCAAAGAATAGCAGTGACTGTAGAAGAGGCAAAAACAAGATATGACGGAGAGATACAAGTATTAAGTACCTTACTCACAAACATGCAGACCGCGCATCAAAATCAGATTGAAAAATTAACAGATATCATTGAAGAAACACAGCAGGCATCAGAGGAAAAGATATCAGAACTGCAGCAAGAAGTAAAGGGAATATCCATCGAAGCGGGAGATTTCTCTGAAATTGCCGAGGAGGCGCTATTAGGGGTCGTATCAATAATAACTGATAAAACGCAAGGTTCGGGAGCCATCGTAACAAGTGACGGTGTCATTGTGACAAATGAGCACGTCATTGAGCAGGCGAATAAAATCGTGGTGCTGATGTACGACAAGTCGCTTTACGAAGCAAGGATACTTGGTGTGGAAAAAATAAACGACGTCGCCGTATTAAAGATCAATGCGTCAGGATTGCATGACTTAGACTTTGCAAATTCAGATAAAGTAAAAATTGGTGAAAAAGTCATCGCATTAGGAAATCCTGCAGGTCTTGGATTCTCTGTCACCGAAGGAATTGTAAGCCAAAAAGACAGAATCATTGACGCACGTGGAGTTGGATTGATTCAAACAGATGTCCCAATCAACCCAGGAAACTCAGGCGGGCCAGTTGTTAATACGAATGGGGATCTTATTGGCATTGCACGATTGAAAATCAAAGGATTTGAAAGTCTGGGTTTCGCTATCCCGTCAAACTTTATCGCATTAGTACTGAAAGAATTAGGAATTGATACATCGACGTAGAAAATGATGGCCGTAGTTCAAGAGCAAGGTATGGGCTGTGCTGTCGCATGCAGTGCTTCCTTGCTGAATATCTCATATAAAAAAGCTCTTCTTCTTTTCAAAAACAGAAAGGGGGCAACGTCGTGTGGGTATTCTTGTAAAGAAATAAGCGATGCATTAAGAAAAAAAGGAAAAAGATAAGCAGAAAAAGACTTACACGATAGAAGGCTCGGAAGAAGCGGATATGACCAAAGGCAAAATCTCCAATCGGTCTCATTTCGGAGAGGCGCTATATGGAAAGAAAAAAGGCGCGAGTA
>CAYJLN010000057.1:0-3800 GCA_964371275.1 Candidatus Woesearchaeota archaeon | reverse complement strand
ACACCATATCGTAAAAAAAATCTTCGGGAAAGAGCTTTATGAGAGACGTAGATGAATCAAGAAGCCAGAAATCATTAGTAAATGAAATGGTGTGGAACCACGTGAAAAAAGAGGTGAAATCCCAGGACACAAAAAGAATAGCAGATAAAACAACGGCGAAGGCTGCAATGCTCGCTTGCTGAAGCAGGATTCCTAAGCGGTTGCTGTTCAGCGAGTACCATCCCAAGAAAAAGAGAATCAAAAGCGAAAAAATGAAGGTCAGAGTGGTGATATAATAGAAATAGCGAACATCATGGAGATGTAATCGTTCTCGTTCGCTAAAAAATGTCGGGTCTAATATCGTACCGCCGCCCTTCAAATATACTATAAGATTTGTTGTTTCTGCGTGGATTTGTTCCTTCGTCATATCAGGAAACGAGGCATAGGTGTCATATTTCTGAAATTCGCGTTCATAGAAGAAAAAGGAAAACGAAACAACGCGCGCAGATAAAGAAAACAGAAAGAGCAGGGTAACAAAAGAAAATAAAAAAGAGAAAAAGAGTTTTCTCATTATTCTTCAATAATAAGAGTCCCCTTCATGTCTTTATGACCATTACCGCAATAAACAGAGCACTTTATCATATACTCTCCGGATTTATCAGCCATAAACTCAACGATAACCTCTTTTCCAGGAGGAACTTCTCCACTTATAATGTTAAGGTCTGGTACACTAAAGCCATGCGCAACATCATCGCTCCACAAATGTACTCGTACCTTATTTCCTTTAGAGACAATAATGGGGTCTGGTGTAAATTTGAATTGCGACACGTGGACCGTTACATCCTGGACAAAGATTTCCATCTCATGATTCATGCCTTCATGCAAGTCTTCCATTTCATCAACATCACCATGGTCCATAGCAGGCATAGGTTTTGTCGTTGGTACTTGCTCTTGTGGTGCTGTTCGTGCACACCCCATAACAGCAAGACTTAAAATGAAAAAAACTACTGCTAATTTATTCATGCATTATTCACCCCATTATTTTTTTGTGCGAGGAGTTCATCAATAACTGCGCGAAATTCATATTCTTCTGCTTGAAGATCTTCTGCTTGCTCGTATCCATTCCCCACACGGAAGTATTGGCACCCAAAAACGAAAGTTGGAATAGACTCTCGAGGATTATACTCCTTGAATACAGCCAACTCCGCAGGTGAAACCGGATCCTTTTCTTTTGTTAATAAATCATCATCCGTGTCAACTTCCCACAGATGGGCGATTATTTGTCCATTTTTAACATAGTCTTGGACAACGTCAGTATAGGTCTTCTTAATCCACTGGCAATGAGGGCACCACGACGTTGCGAAGAGGCGAATGATAGGTTTACCATCCTGTTCGCAAAGTGGCTTCGTGATCTTCTGGAACGTTTGAATAGCCTGTTCAGGAGACTTTTCGATCTGAACGCGCCCTTTTTCTTCTGAGGAACAAGCAACTAAAAATAAAGAAAGAAGAAATAGAAAGAAAAAGAAAGAGTGCCTTCTCATGGTGCTAGTTGTTGAGTTCTGCGTCAATCAACTTCTTGAACGCGTCAATAGGCTGAGCACCAACAAGTTTCATGCCATTGATGTAAAAGGTCGGTGTTCCGCTCGTTCCAGCTGCACTGCACTCGCTGATGTCCTGATCAATTTCTTGTTTGGTTTTTTCATCAGCAACGCAACTGGAGAATGCACCACCGTCAAGTCCAAGCTCTTTCGCATAACCCTCAAAGATAGTCGCAGGATCACTGTTTCCAGACCAGCTTGCCTGGTTTTGGAATATTTTATCGTGCATTTCCCAGTATTTTCCTTGAGCGCCAGCGCAGTTTGCTGCGGCAGAAGCATCATCAGCCTCTGTATGGAATGGCAAGGGGAAGTCCTTGATAATATAGCGTAGTTTTCCGCTGTCAATGTAGTCTTTCTTTAAGACAGGGAAAACACTCGTAAACGCTTTGTTACAGAACGGGCATTGGTAGTCCGTGCATTCAACAATAGTCACATCAGCTTTTTTTTCACCAAGGACAGGATCGTCGTCTGCCTTGATGGAAACTCGTTGTTGTGGTGCTGATGGTTGATTTGGAGCGCCAAGCGTTGGCTGATCGTCAGCATCATCATTTGAAGAATCATCAGTATCGCGGAATCCGCCAGTAAAAATGGAGACAACGAAGAGCACAGCGAAAACAAGCGTACCAATCTTCCATAGCGTTGATTGGTTGACTTCTATGGTGATCTTTTTTGCTTCCTTGTGATGTTCTTTCATCAGATCTTTAGACATAATATCATCCTCCCATTGAATATAAACAAAAACAATAAAAATGACGGCGACGCCTATATAAATGTTACGAAGACCTCCAGTGGTGAATTTTTAGAGAAACGTTTAAAAGAGAAGACAAATCTCCGATACAAGGAGCAGAGAATGAAAAGTCTTGAAAAAAGAACCGTAACCAGAATAAAACTGTTCCCACAAAGAACACCAAGAGGTAGAGACTACACGTTGTTCTTCCCTACAGTAAGGGGCTTCATAGAAGTAAATACACCAAATATCGCCGGTTTTCTTGAAGACATCTGTCATGCAACAGGAGACGCCTACACAGTAGCGGATCTTAAAAGCCCCCAACGCCCAGACCTTCTCGCAAGAGCCCGTCAAGCAAGTTGTTATGGGTTACGGCACAGTAAACTTGGCCTAAGCTATAGTGAGATTGGTGCGATCATGGGCAGAGATCGCACAACAGTTCTCCATGGTTGTAATCTCGTCGACGTAGCATATCAAGCATGGGCGAGTAGCGACCACACAGCGTAAATCTATTATTTTTTCTGAGAAGATTTTCGTCGTAGCAGCAAAAGGCCAAGAACCAACGTCACAAGACTCAATGCTTGTCCCATCGTCAGAAGACCAAACATCGTTTCAGGTTCTTTCAAAAACTCAATGAAGAAGCGAAGAGTGCTATAGCCGATTAAAAAATACGCAAACAAGAGCCCCTCTTTAAGATTCTTCTTGGAAAATGACCACAAAAACCCAAAGAGTGCGAGATTCTTTAAGGCCTCATACAATTGGGTTGGATGTCGAAAACCGTCTGCACCAGGAAATTGAACGCCCCACGGCAACGTCGTGAGTTTGCCGTAGAGCTCGCCATTGATAAAATTCCCAATGCGCCCCAAGAACAACGCAAATGCTCCAGGAATAACTAAGATATCAGCGATACGGAAGAAAGAATACTGATGCCGTCTGCAAAAAAAGAACGTCACAAGAATGGCGCCAGCTAGTCCGCCATGAAAGCTCAGACCACCATGCCAAATCGCAAGAATCTCAAGTGGGTTGAAAACGTAGTAATCAGGATGATAAAACAGAACTTCAAAGACACGCGCACCACCAACCACCCCAATAACGAGCCAGAAAAAGAAAGAGTCAAGATGCTCCGGTCGCAGTAACTTTTTTTGTGCATTGAATCGTTTGACGAAAAAATAGGTGAAGAGAAAACCTAATGCATAGAGAATACCATAATACCTGATCTCCAAGGGCCCAAGTGTGAGAAACACAGGCGTCAAGTGATGAACCCACATAAAAACGATAGACGCTCAAGGGTATAAATAGTTATGGAAAAAGTGAGCTGTAAAGTAAACGTCAGGAATTTTAGATAAAAAATTTATTTTTTCTTAATACTTAGTTTATTATCTTTAATTTCAGCTTCTAATTCTTGCCCTTCTTTCCAACCTAATTCTTCTATTGTTGTTGGCGGAACAACTAAAACCCATTTAGCATATTCAGTGTTACCTACTTTTCTAGAAAGC
>CAYJLN010000056.1:0-4090 GCA_964371275.1 Candidatus Woesearchaeota archaeon | reverse complement strand
AACCCCCGTCATACGATCCTGAGCAAAAAGCGACAGACATCGTTACTAATTATTTACATAATGTCAATATCGTCCGCACTTTGGCTGATGATGCCGGCATTTCCGCTTTATTTATTTGGCAACCACATCTCTTTGACCGTACCAACTATTATGGCCAAGAAGAATCTATTAATAGGACTGCCGACCCGCGCTTACGTGAGCTTGCTGTGCTTACTTCGCAGAAAATTGCAGCCTATAATCGGTCTATCCTCGTTTCTTCTCCCATTTTTAACTATCCTTCTCTAGATTTTATGGTTTACAATGATGCCGTTCATACAAGTGAATTGGGTAACGAAATTATCGCGAAGTTTATTGCAAAGATGATTGTTATCTATATCAAATAGCCTAATCAGCGTAATCTATATAAGTGACGTTATCCATCTACCTTGCGGTAAGGATTTATGGGATGTGAATTATGCGGTTATGAGGGACCTCTTTTCGATTCGGTCGTCGAAGGTGCGCTTCTCAAAATCTGTAAAAAATGCAGTGGCTTTGGTAACGCTATTCCTCTTACTAGGACTATTGCTGCCTCGCCTCGACAACGCACCCTTGCAATCGAAGAGAAAGAACCAGTGCTTGTTCCAGACTATAGCGAACAGATTAAAAAAGCACGAGAAACTCTTGGTCTTAAACAAGGCGACCTTGCTGAAAAAATTCATGAAAAAGAAAGCGTCATTCAACATATTGAATCGCACAACCTTCATCCTTCGCTTGCCTTAGCTCACAAGCTCGAACGATTTCTCCATATTACTTTGTTTGAATCGCCAGATCAGCCACAAAAATCAAAGATTAATATTAACGATCCCTTGCTGACTATTGGGGATTTAATTAATATCAAGAAAAAAACGCCTTGAGATACCTTTTTAAGTTTTTTACTTCTTCTTTTCTTCATGCATCAGAAAGACCTTGCCATTTTCTTATCCCGGTTGAAGCCGACACCAGGCTATTCCTCTCAACTAGAACAGTATCCTACGGTGTGCACTGTTGCTGCGAGTGCTTTATGGCAGGCATTTATGCACGGCGATGTTCGGGAAAAATCCGTTGCAGACCTTGGATGCGGAAGCGGTATTCTTGGCATTGGCGCACTGATTCTTGGCGCACGCTCGTGTTGTTTTCTTGATGCAGACGAGCGTATGATTGCATTAACGCGGGAAAATCTTGCCTTTGCGGAGAAGACGTTTGACCATATTTATAGCAGTCAGTTTTTCCATACTGATGTTGTGAAGTTCCCTTCAGCCGTTGATACCGTGATTATGAACCCGCCGTTTGGTGCACAACTAAAACATGCAGACCGTGCCTTTCTTTCTGCTGCGTTTTCCCACGCATTTGTCGTCTATAGTTTTCATAATTTTGAGACAAGAACCTTTATCGAGAATTTTGCCTTAGAGCATCAGTTTAACGCAACTCTTTTAGCACCGTTTGACTTTCCGTTGCCACGATTGTATGCCTTCCATCGCAAGCCTGTTACGAGGACAAAAGTTGGGCTCTGGAGGTTTACGCGCCTTACGAAATCTTTTTAAAAGGTCTTTTCACCTGTTTCTATTCTTGTCCCATGAAAATCGACCTTATTGAAAACGCTAAAAACCGCCTGAAATTCACTATCCAAGGCGAAGGCCATAGTTTTTGCAATATTCTTCGTAAGGAGCTTTGGCATGACAAGAACGTCGATATCGGCGGTTATTATGTCGAACACAGCCTTTTACCAGAACCGGTGTTTACTATTCAAACCACGAAATCTGATCCCAAAAAAGCCCTTCTGCAAACTATTGATCGTTTACACAAATTAAATAAAGAGCTTAAAGAAACCTTTGCTAAGCTCTAAACGTTACTGTTGTCCCGATGTCAATCAAAGAAGGCCTCAAGCATTTCTGGCATTTTCTTTGGCATGAGGATAGTTTAGCTTCATGGCTTGTTAATCTTGTTCTTGCCTTTATCCTGGTCAAATTTATCCTTTATCCTGGGATTGGACTTCTGTTCGGCACACAATTTCCTATCGTTGCCGTCGTTAGCGGAAGTATGGAACATGATCAATTGCCATCTGCGACCTGGTGGGAGCGCTCTTCCTGGTACCGAGACCACGGCATTGATTACAACTCGTTTATAACCTTCCCCTTTTCCCGTGGATTTAACAAAGGAGATATCATGGTTATTGTGGGCATAAAACCAAAAGATATTAAAATGGGGGATGTGGTCGTCTACGAAAGTCCAGATTATCGTAATCCCATTATCCATCGCATTGTGAATAGTACCGAGGTTAATGGTCATTATTCATTTATCACTAAGGGAGATCATAATGCGTATCCTGACAAAAAGCCAGTTGATGAAGAGCAGCTTACTCGGACTGGCAAGGCAATTTTCCGCATTCCCTTTCTGGGGTGGATCAAAATCTGGTTTGTTCAACTTACGGGAGTCGGTTCTTGATGCTGTTTTGTGAACGTTGCGGCGGGATGGTCATTCCAAAGACGGTTAGAGGCAAAAACAAACTTAGTTGCAGTGCCTGCGGTTATTCTTCGAAAAAGCGCGAAAGTCTTGTTCTCAAGGAAAAAACCGAATTAAAAGGTAAGAAAGTTATTGATGTGGTTGACAAGAAAATTGAAATGCTTCCAAAAACAAAAGAAGACTGCCCGAAATGCGGTTACAAAGAAGCATTCTACTGGCTTGTGCAAACCCGCGCAGCTGATGAAGCAGAAACTCGATTTTTCAAATGCGTTAAGTGTAACCACACATGGCGCGCTTACCATTAATTATTTAAATTCTCTTTATGTCTATTAGTTATGGAAACGCCTGTTCTTTCTTATCCAGAACGACGCATCAAAGATATTAGTTTTCGCGATGTTCGCGTAAGTGTTTCTGGTTTTGTTCTTCGCCGAGATGCTGATTCTTTTTTATTAGACGATGGGACTGGTCACGTTCTTGTTTTCGGCGAACCTCCTGGTGACTGCCTTCGTGTTTTTGGCGATGTCTCTCCTGCGGATACCGGATTCCAGCTTCGCGCAGCTCTTATTCAGGATTTTTCTTCCCTTGACCGTCACTTTTTCTCCCAGACCATCCATCTTTCTCACGTTTAAACCAACAGATTTATAAATTCTGGCAGAGTATTTTTACTGGGGGATCATGAAACTTACCTTAGCTGAACCAAAGTTATTAGTGGATTCTATCGGCATTATTTCCGACTTAGTTAATGAAGTTCTTTTAAAAGTCGATAAAGAAAAAATTGAACTCATTGCCATGGATCCTGCCAATGTAGCGATGGTCATTTTCAAGCTTCTTAGCAGCACTTTTAATGAATACAAAGTTGACAAACCTCTTACTCTTGCCTTAAGTTTAGATTCCCTTAAATCAGTTCTTCGCCGTGCAAAACCCACTGATATTCTCAACATCGAGCTTGATACTGATAAGAACCGTCTCCGCGTTCAATTGAAAGGAGATTCCACGCGTACTTTCAATCTCGCTCTTATCGATCTTGAAGACAAAGAGCAAAAAATCCCGAATCTTACCTTCCCTCTTCGTGTTGAAATGGGGAGCGGTGTTTTTGATGAGGCTATTCAGGACATGGATATCATTGCTGACAGCGTTGCTCTTGTTGTTGAAAAAAATAAATTTACCGTAGAATCAGAAAGTACGCTGAGTGACGCACGCACTGAAATTGGAAACGATGACGATACCGTGATCAAAAGCACCTTGGCAGAACCTGTCAAAGCGAAGTATAGTATAGAATATTTAAAAAAAATTGTCAAAGGCAGCAAATTAAGCCCCAAAGTTGTCTTGCAGTTTAATAAGGACTATCCACTGCGCGCAGACTATGTGGTCAAAGACAAGTTAAGCTTTAGTATTATTCTTGCACCTCGCGTATCGAATGATTAATCCTTCTGCGCAAGTATCCTTTGAACTTTTTCCGGCAGTTTTTTTGAATATCCGGCTTTAGCAGGAGAGATGTTTGGGAAATTGATCCATGGGTTCATCCACCCCTTTTTTGTTTTTAAGAGATAATGCCCTTCAGGATATCGTTTACTTCGTTGTATGAAGACTATCGTTCCGTTTTTCTTCAATA
>CAYJLN010000055.1:3146-4096 GCA_964371275.1 Candidatus Woesearchaeota archaeon | reverse complement strand
CCTTATCGACCGCTACTTGGATTTTTAAGTAATGGGCTTCTTATTGGAGCCTTATATTGGAGGTTAAGAACATGAGCAATAACTATGATATATTAGATAGATTCTTTTGTGAAAGTCAATTAAGTGGTAGACTTTTTAAGAGACTTTATGCTTGTTTTAAGCGACATACCGCTATTACCGATGCCATACACATAAGCCTTGGCTTGGGTATTGGATTAATTATTGGTAGCTAAAAATTGTTTTATATCGGAATGTTCTTAGGGGCGGGTGGTCGGGAGTATCAGAGCTCACTTTAATTGAGCATAACATACTCATAACATAACTTCATAAATGTGTGACTATTGGCCGCCTATTGGGCGGAGTTTAAGTATTATTCAAATATTAAACACCCGTCAGAAAGAGGAGGTTAGTCTGCGTGGCAGCAACTCCTCTTTGCTGCCTTTTTCTTCGCAGTTTCGTACTTTGTAGCGCAATTTTTGGAACAAAACCATGCACTATCCTGTTCGATACCTGTGCCTTTTTCTTCCTTCATCCCGCATAAAAATTATTGGTGGGTTATATTAAAGTTTGTGTGCAAAAGTAATGGTGCGCAGAATCAATCCGTCATGCGCAAAACTCAAACAAAAAGCTTTATATATAACTGAATAGAGATACTTTTAATCTTATTTTCATCAAAAACACAGTTATTGGGGGCATTACAATGGCAAATTCACAGCAACCACAAGTTCTTATTTTACCTGAAGGATACACGAGACAATTGGGCAAAGACGCCCAGCGTACGAATATCCTTGCTGCTAAACTTGTTGCTGAAACAGTCAGAACAACCTTAGGTCCAAAAGGAATGGACAAGATGATTGTTGACAGTTTAGGCGATATTACGATTACGAATGACGGCGTCACGATTTTGGAAGAAATGCAGATTGAGCATCCTGCTGCAAAGATGATCGTTG
>CAYJLN010000055.1:0-3136 GCA_964371275.1 Candidatus Woesearchaeota archaeon | reverse complement strand
ACTCAGGAAGATGAGGTTGGCGATGGCACGACAACTGCCGTTATTCTTGCCGGTGAGCTCTTGAAAAATGCTGAACGCTTACTTGACCAAAATGTCCATCCAACAGTCATTACGCGAGGATATCACCTTGCTGCTGAAAAAGCACAAACTATCTTAGAAAATATTGCGGAAACGATCACTGAGAAAGATGAAACAAACTTGGCAAATATCGCCATGACTGCCATGACGGGGAAAACAGCTGAGTCAGCTAAAGAACACCTCGCAGCGTTAGCTGTTAAAGCAATCAAGCAGGTTATAGATGGCAAAAACATCGATCTTGACAATGTGAAGATTGAGAAAAAAGTCGGCGGCGGCATCCAGGATTCTGAGTTGATCCATGGCATCGTCCTTGACAAAGAAAAAGTGCACAGCGGGATGCCTCAGCATATTGATAATGCGAAAATCTTGCTGTTAGACTCCGCTGTTGAAATCAAGAACACCGAGACTGACGCGAAGATTCAGATTAACAGCCCTGATCTCATGGAATCGTTCTTGCAGCAAGAAGAGAAGATGATCCGAAGAATGGCTGATAAGATTATTGCTACTGGTGCGAATGTTGTTATCTGCCAGAAAGGCATTGATGACATGGCGCAGCATTATTTAAGCAAAGTAGGCATTTATGCATCGCGGCGAGTCAAAAAATCAGACATGGAGAATCTTGCTCTTGCAACTGGCGCCCGCATTATGACTGGCCTTGAAGACATTACTGACAAAGATTTAGGCTTTGCCGGCATTGTCGAAGAAATCAAAATGGGCGATGAAGATATGACTATTATTAGAAACTGTAAAAATCCCAAGGCGGTCACTCTTATTGTTCACGGCGGGACTCAGCACGTTGTTGATGAAGTGGAACGCGCGATCAAGGATGCGTTAGGAGACATCATTGCTTCCTTGAAAGTTGGAAAAGTTGTTGGTGGCGCAGGCGCTCCTGAAATTGAACTGTCCAGAAACTTACGACTCTATGCAAATAAGCTCAGCGGACGAGAGCAGCTTGCTGTCATGGCTTTTGCCGACGCAGTCGAGATTATTCCGCGAACACTTGCTGAGAACGCAGGACTTGATCCTATTGATGTACTGACAGAATTAAAGAACCAGCACGATAAAGGCGTCAAATTTGCTGGCATCAACGTCTTCACGGGGAAAGTGATGGATTCGTGGAAAAATGGCGTCATTGAGCCGCTGAAGATCAAGACGCAAGCTATCAAAAGCGCGAGCGAAGTTGCTGAACTCATTTTACGTATTGATGATGTGATTGCTGGTTCAAGCAAAGGCGGTCCTGCTGGTCCAGGCGGCATGCCTTCTGGTATGCCTGGCGGCATGGGCGGCATGGATTACGACTAGCATGCCGGTTGATCTTGAGGCGTTAGCACGCTTTCTTTTAAAATCAAAAACTCAGACGTATGCTGGTGATGGGAAAGCGGTATCACCAGAACGTCCGGGTTTCAAAGAATTATTGTATGAAGAAGGTGATTGGTCTTACCGCGATAGCTATGTTGGGTTTTATTCTGCGCCTGGCCAAGAAATTGTCCGTTTCAAGGGAGCTCCTGTCTGGAGCATGTCGTATTTTGACGGGATGCTTCCTGGTCATCGTACGTTAGCGCTTGCCAAGCAAACCTTTGCGTTTCTTAAGGAAGCCTTGTCGCTTGTTGAAGTCACGCGTCCCTTTAGAGGTCCTGAGAGCTTGTCTCGATCTCCTTGGAGATATCATGATTCAAGTACTGGGGATATTGCAGATTTTGTTGGTACAGAAGAGATCTTCTATTATAGACGACGCGTTTTCAAACAGACTTATGGCGGCGGTTTGATTCTTCCTAAATGACCTAGAGCCTCTAGTATATAAGTTCTTATAAATATATTTTGTATTATCTAAGATATGAATAAGCTCGTTATTGTTGGATTTGCCCTCTTTGCGCTATTCGCACTTTTTTCTAGCGACGTCTCTGCGAGTCATATGCATTCTTCCTATAGATACCAACCGTACCGCTATTCGTACTCACCAGACTATTCTCCCTATAATATGTATGCAAGATATTCATATTACCCGTCACCTTATTTTCACCACTACAACAACGTTCAATGGCTGAACTACAATCGTAACTTGTGGTACGGGCTTTAGTCATAATCTTTAAATAACGCGGCATTCTTATCTTTTTGGGGGATTTTTGTGGATATTCGTCCATTAACAAAGACCGATGTACCAAAAGTAGCGACCTTGCTGCGCGATTCCTGGAAACAGGATCGTAATATTTCCTTGTCCCTCGAGCAGATTAAAAAATATATCCTTCATCAAGAAAGCCTTTCTGAGGAGATCTTCCTTGTTGCTTTTGATGGCGCTACGCTCCTTGGCTGTTTGCGTCTCGTTGCTCTGTACAAAGGAGTCGCAGAACTGCGTGATTTTGTTGTTGCCCCTGCAGTTCGCGGCCAGGGCGTTGGCGATTATCTTCTTGCGTATGGACTTCAGTGGGGGCGTACACAACAGCTGCATAAAGTCTATACTATTGAACTCCCCCTTAAGAAATCATTCTTTGCGTCGTATGGATTTATCGAAGAGGGATTCTTGCGAGACCATATTATCCCCGGCGAAAACCTTCTTCTTTTAAGCTATTTCTTCAATTACAAGACCGAAGTCCAGCAAAACCTGCAAGAGAAGCTTCACGATATCGAGCACATGCAGAACGTTGAAACCTTGATGTCGCAGCGTTTTGGTAAACTGCGCAGTAGGAAACCATAACAGAAGTTTTTTATACTTTTATTTGTCCTATACTCTTCATAAAGAGGGCGATTATGGCAACGGATGATTCTTCAGATGCAGCGTCTACAGCAGTAGCGCTCCAAAAAGTCACGATTGACCTCGTCGAGAGCGTTCATCAGCTGACCAGCCGTTTAGACCGTCTGCTTGCATTGTTTGAGGACGCAACCAAGAATATTCAGGCTTTAGATAATGATCAAGACTTAGCAAAAAAACTGGAGACCTTGCTCGAACAGAATAAGACCATTGCGCATGGCTTAGTGCTGCTTGAACAATATATCCGTGACCGCTCTGCGCCTCCACAAAAAAAACTTCCTAAAGTTTTTGCATCCAGCGTCGATGTACAGG
>CAYJLN010000054.1:0-4231 GCA_964371275.1 Candidatus Woesearchaeota archaeon | reverse complement strand
CCATCCGCCCTTCGGCCATACGGTGATGATCGGAACAGGCGGGATTTATACGGAGATCCTGAAAGACGTCTCGTTTCGGGTCTGTCCTCTTACTCAGCATGATGCTAAGGAAATGATCCGCGAATTAAAAATATTCCCAATCTTGAACGGTGCACGGGGCAAGAAACCTGTTGATTTTGATTCAATTGCAAAACAAGTGCTTCGGTTGTCGTGGCTAGCAGGAAAACACCCAGAAATCCAGGAACTGGACATTAATCCGCTGATTGTTACGCCTGATGAGGCTGCTATTGTTGATGCACGGATTGTGTTTGCTTAAGCGCTATTGTCATTTCTTTTTTAAATAGTTTCAAGAATTTTTCAAAGTCGTGCATTTTTATTCCCGCGCCACATGCTTTAGGATGCCCGCCGCCATAGCCATCGACCTGTGCGAGTGCTTTCTTTAATGCTGGCAGAACGTCAACGTCTTTTCCTCTGAGACTTAGGCGCATTTCCCCGTCTTTTTCTCGACCAATGATTAGGACCTGGTACTTTGTCCGGTATAACAATTCGTTGCTGATGATGGATGTGAAGCTGTTCTTAGCTTCAGGGGCTCTAAAAAAGAAGATCTTTCCTTTTGTTTTCTGCGTGAGCGCTTCCTGAAGGACTTTTTCGTATTCTTTGTTCAGCGTGAGGAATTTTTTGTAGAGGTATGCACCTGCAGACGTTTGCTGTTTGAGGATATCATACGGCGATTCTATCTCCATTAACAGTTGAATGCATTTATTGATTTCTGCTGTTTCTCCTTTGAGGATAAACCGAAAGACCTTGATGAGTGTTCCGATTGGTGAATCAAACATCAGCTCTTCGATGGTCTTTTTTCCATTGAGCAATTCTGGATACTGAATTTTATTAAGAAAATCTGGAATGTGCCAGTCGCCAACAACGCCCACAATCGCTATCCAGAGGTATTTTTCTTCTGGCGCGACTTGGTAGCACCAGTGACTCGTTGGCCTGTTATCGTCTTTTTTGGGGACCATGGGGTTATAGTAATAGACGTTTGTTCGCTCCAACGGCTCGTGATGATCTATCCAGATTAACGGAACTCTAATCTGGTTGATCAGATCTTGGCTGAGAAATGCCCTATCTAAGACAAAGACACGATCTGGATGATATTCGTCAATCTTTCTCAGGTAAATTTCCTCTGCAATGGGCGAGGCTTTGATGCTGACGCCATGGCCTTTTTTGTATTTTTTGTAGAGCAATAAGAATGACGTTAAGCCGTCATGATCATCATCAAAGAGAAAAAGTGGGTTATGTGACTTTTCAAGATGCGATCGAATCTCCTTGATCTGTGTCTCAGTAAGCATGGTGAAACGAGAAAAAAGTTGTTTATAAACTTAGGCACTTAGAATCAGGATATCGTTAGTACATTCTATACGATATTGCGACGTCTTTTCTCGTCAACGCCCGATATAACAATGCATACATTGCCGCATCTGCAGCGCGCTCTCGACTAATTTCTAGTTCTGATCCGTCGGCATTTAAGAAACGTCCTAATGCAACACCACTGCCCAAAGCCCAGGATCGTCTCCCAATGATATTTGGTTTTTCCCCCGGCACTAAATCCTCATAGTCACTAATCGTTACGAAACCTTCGAGGTCGCCACGGACTCCGAATCCAAAAGATTTTCGGATGAGGCGGTTAATAATCTCTACAGATGGACTTGCGGTGACTGATTCTACTGTAGCTGTCATAGAATTAATATATATTCTTGAGTATATAAATCTTTTTGCGAGAATTACTTGCTTGCCTTTTCTGAACCGCGGCTTTTATCCAACAAACCTCGCGCTTTTCTGCCTGCTCTTGTTAATCCTCTGAATACGCGGCCCGTATGTTGCGGTTCTGCCACCCACGAGAAATGCGGATCGCTTTTAATGACGGGATGATTTTTATCGAGCATGATCACTTCATACCAGTAATGCTTTCCGTCTTTTGCAACCAGATAGGAATTAAGAACTTCGCAGTTGGTAAATCGTCTGTTTACTCGCTCTTCAGCAATCCATTGGTAGCTTTTGCTGACAACTTTGACGTGCCTAAAATGCTTGGAACGGCGACCTGCACGGATTTTGGGACGCATACGGTGTGATTTTGAGACTTTGATTCTAACAACAATAATTCCTGGCTTTGCCTTGTATCCTAAGGCGCGGGCACGGTGCAGTTTTGTTGGTCGTTCTACGCGGGTAATCACCGGGTCTTTACGCAGGGATATTAATCTCTCTCGCGCAATCTTCGGATCTTCGTTTTCCCAGGTATGTTTTAACTGCTGGTAGAATCCCATAGTCGTGTGAATTTGATTGTTCGAAATTGAATTTATAAGCTTTACTCTTTAACAGGGAAAAAATGCATGAAAGAGGCTATTCCTGTCAGTGCAACACCAAGAAGAATGCTGTTCGATATGAAGAAAATCAGCAATATGCCAGCCATACCAAGGTCGCTGATGATTTCTCTGTAGGCATGATACTCAACCGGATGGTTTCTTACTGCTTTCTTGTATATCGTTGAAAAGAGAGGGACATCGATGAAAGGGTACAGCAGATATGACGCGAAGGTAAGTGACGCGACACTTCGTAAACTCTGGAAAAAAATTCTGACAATCCACGTTATTCCGTAGAGCGTCACCACGAGATCGAATGATGCTCGCTTTTTGAGATTGATGGCAAGACGTCCGCAATAATAAGCAGTCATTGCAGAGAGGATATTTGCAATGGTTATGATCAACCCGAGAGAGGTATACAGATTCAGAAAAGTAAAGAGGTACACGATCCAGAAGGTGGCGCCCATGACTCTCGCTCCTAACGCGAGGAAGTGCGGTGTTTCCGTACGATGGTCTTTAGCAAAAATATTTTTGAGTGAAAAAGGACGTCTTTGGTGCACATCTTTTGTTTTGAACAATGGAATAATGGAGAGGCACAAGAGAACGGCGGTGAGGAGAAACACTGCTGAGAATCCCAACATAGTAATAAGAATCCCTCCTGCTAACGGACCAATCAATGATACGGCGATCAGCATGCTAAACATCATTCCCACTTCTTGTTTCATGGACCGCTTGTCTGCAAATGTTGTGAAATCAATATGATACGACAGCCAAAACGTGGATTCTGCACAGGCGAGAATGATGGCTGAGAATAGCAAGAGCTGCGGGTTGGTATCGAGCGCATACAGCATCATGTAAAAAAGAATGTAAAATGGGATGCTCATGGCGATGGCGTGCTTCAAGCCTGCTTTGCTTGCGCTTCTCGCAGCGAGAGGAACAACAAGTGCTGCGGCAAGAGAAAAAACAAGGTAGAACAACACTGTTTCCCGAAATGAATAGCGCAGATCATTCAGGAGATACAGGGGAATAAACAACCCAGTCAAACTGAGCGCAAAGGATTTTACGGACAAGGAGAAGAACAATTCACGAAGCTCAGTGTTTCGTAAGAGGCGGATGATATGAGACGCTTGAACGCCAAGTAAGTGCATACTTAGCTCATGCTGTTTTTCTTTTTAAGATTGTTTCTTTTTACCGTTAGGTTTAAATAGTATTACCATTATTGAATGGTATCATGAAATCGTGGCTCTACATTGTTGGCGGATTTACGCTGTGGGTGCTTGTTTTATTCTTGCTTACCTATACGAGCTGGCTCTGGGCAACGATTGAGTTCTTGCAGGCAGGCATTGTTCTCGTTCTCTTCTGTATTGGATTGGGATTGCTCGTGCTTGGCGTGAGCGATCTGGTGCACTAAAAGAAGTGTGTTAATTTCACTTGTTCTTTGATCTGGTGGAGGAGTTTGCTTCTGCCGAGAATATCCTCAATATCGAATTTTAATCCTGCTACTCCAAGCGTTCGGGCTGTTTTGAGCAGGTCTTCTTTTGATGAAAATAGTGTTGGCTGTGACATCATGGTTTTTTTCATCGCCTGGCGAACAACCCACACACCCAAGCTTGCATAATACTCTGGTGTCTCAAAACGAATTACTAAAACCGAGGCTTGTCTTTTTTGCTGATGGAGATAGCGGAGCAAGGGAAGACGACTAGCATAATATCCGCCGACTGTATTGCCTGCATACGTTTTTCTGCCATAGTAATCCTCGTAATCTGTTGCTGCGTGCACACCTGACGCCGTGTTCCACGCACTTCCAGGAAGATACAGTTCAACTAATTCGTAGCTGAAGCCTTCGGGGATTAATAATACCAGATTATAATTCCCCA
>CAYJLN010000053.1:0-4479 GCA_964371275.1 Candidatus Woesearchaeota archaeon | reverse complement strand
CTATTTAAACCTTATTTTTTAAAAGAAAAAAAGAAAGAAAAAGAAAACGTCGCACTTAGCGTTTTCTCGACATAATGGCTTGGCAGTCCTTGCATCCTGCTTGAGCAATCCCACCAAATCCACAGACGAGGAACAGTGCAGTCCACCAGCTAACGCCCCAGAAGTCCCAAATGCCGAAGTCCCGTAAGAGGAACAAGACACCAAGGATAAAGACAATCCATCCACAGGCGCGGTGGCATTTTGCGCATCCACCCATCATCGTGTAATCACCTCACTTTTAATAGATAATTATACAAAAAACTATCGCATGCTATTATTTAAAGGTTGTTTATCACCTGGGGGGTAGGAAAAACACAGAAAAGAGTGTTAGCACGTGGCATGAAACAGAGCAGCGACCCGTTTATTTTCTTTCACCGCAGCGTTATACGCATCGCATGCACCAGGTGTCTTGTCAACAACGAGCTTGATTCTCCTCAGCATTAACGCCTCCTGAATCTCTTGAGGGACCTGTAAAAGACCAGTAGCACCAATACCAACAATAATCAGCTCAGGACTCGACGCAAGAAGGTCCTTCAAATTGTCCATTGTGAGATTATGTTTATCACGGTCAGGCCAGTTTCTAACTTTCCCATTCACGATTTTAATATCGTCTGTATACCGTTTCCCATCGATTTTGAACGAGCCAAATTTGAATTCCTGGATCATACCACTATAAAGACATCCATCCTTATTAGGGTTTCGCTTCTGAAAAAGGTTTTTATAGGAGAAATGAGGCTCAGAGGCATGAAAGTTCCGATAGTCATGCTTGCGGTAACATTACTCGTTATCGTTGCATGCACGCCACAGTCATCAGACGATCGTATCAAAAAGCCCCAAGACTTCTGCAACACTGATGCTGACTGTGCCTGTGGTCGTCATATAGAAACAGGCGCCTGTTTTTTCGGGAATAAAGACTACGTTGACACGACGCAGCAATGCCCTGATTTCTGTACAGGCATCACCGGAGCAATGAAATTACAGTGCGTCAACAACAGTTGCGAACAGATGCTTCACCAGGAATAACGTATTTTTTGTTCACGACGTGGTGCGTCGGCAGCAAATGGCGGGATCGTAACGCCGGACAATGCATGTTCGATATCAGAAAGTCCGCGTTGCACCGCATCATAGGTTTCATTTGTCACCCGTCGAATGCCCTGTCCAATCTCGCGCAAGACAGCACTCATCGGTTTCAGTTCAATCAAGTTCTTGAACGTCCGCACTTCAGCTTGTAAACTTTCCTGCTCGCGTTCCAGGCGATGCGCGGTCTGTCCAAAGCGGCGCTGAAGCAGAATGACAATATCAAGAAGGGCATTAACATCACTTCGTTTGGATTCATACGAGCGCGTCATCTCGTGGCGATGGCGTAGCTCATACAACCGATCTAATTCATCAGTACGAATTGCACGAAGCTGATTTTGCGTCTGAACGCGGAGTTTCATCTGCGATGAGGAAGCAGTCTCATCAGGTCCCGGAACTGCAGAGATCACAACAGGGGCAACGGGAAGCTCTGCAAGCTGTTCCAATCGAGATCCAATGTGGAAATAGTGTGCCTCAAGTTCTTGTCGGCACATAGTAAACTCCTCTTCTTTCTGCACAAAGCCATCGCGTAACGCGCCATACAGCTCAATCTCGCGGTCAAGCAACTGCGGAAGTTGAGCTAGTCCCCGAGAAAAAGGCAGATAACGGGACAAGCCTGTTTCATGGAGAATACGTTGTTTTACGCCCCGTAATTCCTGTGCCTGCTGAACCAAGCCATTCAAATACGAAGGATTCCCAGATCGACATCTGAGACGATCAACAAAAGCAACAACCCGATCAACGCCCATGCTCAACCTCCTGTAGCGTTTTATTCAATTGGGGATCATGAAGTAGACCACGAACGCGATACTCTAATGAACCGATCTGAAAACTCTCTTCATGAATCGGCAGCCGTTCCTTTCGCACGCTATCAACAACATACGGTTCTCCACGTTCACGCTCAATCGTATACCGAGAATCAGTAGATACATAACGACAATACGAGTATCCAGCAAAAAACAGCAACGCACCAGACCCCAGTCGAATAATGCCGCTCCACAAACCCATATCAGTTTCCTCCGCATACGATATCAGTCATCGTATCCAAGCAAGTGCGGGACCATTCGCGAAACAAAGACAATCGATGATAGGGCAGGCCTGACTGACTCTCAGAACGCGGAGAGGTCTGCTGATACACAGAAGAAGGCAGATCAGGATGTGTTGCAACAAACTCACGAAGAGACGCAAGGTTCTGGTCATAGAGAGTTTGTTGGTGAACGGTCTGCTCAAGTGCCTGAAGCCGTTGGTCGAGAGATTGCACCGTCTTTTCAAGGTCATCAGTATCATCGCCACAGGATGCAACAGCAAAGAGTCCAACAGCACTGCAGCCAAGAAGAGGCAAGAGACGAACCATATAAAGAATAAGGCCATCGTATTAAAGAAGATGACGGCAAAAACAACGAAATTTGTGCAGAAAAAATGAAAAGATGACGGAAAAAACTGAAAGTATTCCAAAACAAATCTTTATATGGCAGAAAATAAACAAAAAAGAAATGAATTTTCAGCCAATTCTTGCAAAAATAAAGCCAACAATAGAAGAGCAACATGCTGTTGAAAACCTGATTAAAGAGGTTGCATCGAAGATAAACGTTAAAGGCGCAAAGGTTGTTCTTGGAGGATCTGGCGCCAAAAATACCTGGTTAAAAGGCACCCACGATATCGATCTTTATGTTGCATTCGATTATGCGAAGTACAGTAACCAGTCTAAGGAATTGTCAGACCTTGTTCACCAGAAGTTGAAATCTGTATTCACACATGTCATCCGTCTTCACGGTTCACGGGACTATTTCCAGGTCAAAATAAAGAACTACACCATTGAAATCGTTCCGATTCTTGAAATTAAAAAAGCACGTGATGCAAAAAATATCACTGACGTATCATTGCTCCATGTGCGGTACGTAAAGAAATACACGCGTCTTGCTGACGAGATCAGACTAGCAAAACAGTTTGCCAAAGCACAAGGAGTCTATGGTGCTGAAAGCTACATCAAAGGATTTTCTGGCTATGTCATGGAGCTCCTTGTCATTCACTACGGCTCATTCATGAAGATGCTCCGCGCAGTAAGTCAATGGAAAGAGAAAACAATCATTGGCGACAAGCAGAAAACTCGTGAACTCAATGAGGCAAAAGTACAATCGCCGTTAATTTTCATCGATCCAGTGCAGCCAGAGCGAAATGCCGCAGCAGCAATATCAGAGGAGCAATACAAAACATTAATAGTAGCAGGTAAACGATTCGTCAAGAAACCCTCGCTTGCATTCTTCAAAGAACAACTAGTGAACATCAATGCGCTAAAGAAAAAAGGATGCCTGACAATCATTGGAGCAAGCTTAGTTTCTGAAAAAAAAGACGTTGCAGGAGCAAAAGCCCTCAAAGCGCTTGAATGGATAACGAGGCAGCTCGATGAGTTTAAGGTGAAAGACCATCAAATGGTCATCCGCGATCAAGACCTCACCTACTATATCGTTACCGAATACGCAAAGAGGCCAACGCAGCGAGTGTATAGCGGGCCGCCACTAGCGCTTGGCAATGAACAGGCAGTCATGCAGTTTAAGAAAGCGCATCAAGGCGCAACCATAAAAAAAGACCAAAAGACCAAGAGGCTAGTTGCCATCGAAAGGCAATCGCCGCAGACAATCCAAGAAGCAGTAAAAAAACTCATGAGATCTGCCTATGTCAAAGAGCGAATCAGAAAACCACAACTAACAAATACATAAGATTTTTATAGGAAGAAGTACACAGCCCTCGTGGAAAAGATGAACTTGCACATTACCATAAAAAAGAGGCACGCATACCTTTTTTCACTCATCATAGTTTTGATTGGAGGTATTCTTTTTGTCAGAGGATACGGGACTTCCAGTCCTTCGATATTTGGCCATAGCAGTGGTGAAGTAGACGTGGTCATTAATGGGGCCACAAAAACATTGCAACAAGCCATTGATGATGGAAGTATAGCTCCGCCCCCGTCGCAAACATTGAACTGTGTGAATCAAACATCAGCATGGAACGGTCCGCCGCCAGATATTAATGCAACCTGTCCTTCTGGCACAATATTGGTTGGTGGAGGCTGTGAATGGGATGATACAGATTACAAGTGGAGTAACGCGCTCAGTTTTCCTAATTATAAGGACCGTTCATGGCGCTGCAAATCTAAAGATGGCACAAGAAAAGCACGCGCAAATGCCTTCTGTTGTTCATTAGTATAACATCGTTTTTCTGAACCATAAACCTTTTATAGATGAAAGAAAATAAAGACTAATGAGGGAAAGGATGGAAATTCGCATTAAGATTACTAAAAAACGATTCCATCAACTTGTGCTCTTATTCTCGTTTGCTATTGGGTTGATCATCTTTGGTTCAGCA
>CAYJLN010000052.1:0-4759 GCA_964371275.1 Candidatus Woesearchaeota archaeon | reverse complement strand
TGTTTATACGCATTACCGTGCTTTGACCCAAGAATTAATTTAGTGACTGCGGTCTTCGCAATTTGCACACGTTCAATTTCTCCGATGATTGACACAGTCTTTCCATACACCGAGATGTAGGTTCCTGTCATGCTTTCTATTGTTTGTCTCGCTTTACCTGACGTTCCGATCAATCGCCCACGGGCTTCAATAATTTTTTTTGGTGATCGTTTTCTTCGCTCGTTAATGTTAATAACTTCGAGAGTATTATGTTCATTCAGTAAAAGATATGCAATATCTGGATTAAATCCCCGTGCGATCGCCTTGATCATAGATGTCGCAATGAGGAGTTTAAGCGTGTCTTCACCATTTACAAACACATCGCCTTCCCGCGTAATTCTTATTTTTGTCTCTGTTTTTTTCTCGAGGGCTCTTCGGACTCTTCCCTTTTTACCAATAAGGACGCCAACACGATCCCGCGGGATACTTATTTCGGATTGAAACATGTCTAGAATTTATCAAGGTCTTCAGTGCCTTTCAAGAATCCTTTCATTTTTAACCAATCAACCTGATTCTTTCGGTATTTGAAGATAATATCGCCTTTATCTTTGTCATACTCCCATGGTTCGACTAGTACCACATCTTCCTCTCGCACCCAGAGTTTTCTTTTCAATCGACCAGGGATGCGACAGATACGCGTTACTCCGTCAAAGCATTTAACCCTCATTCGTGACCCACCTAGGCGTTGGGCGATAATCCCGAAGAGTTCCTTGTCTCTAGGGAGTTTTACGCGTTGAAGGTCTTCTTGTTCTTGATTTTGGGCATTCTTATTCATAAACTACCCTGCGACGACGATTATTTATAAACGTTGCTAAAACGTCGTTTTTTCCTTATTTTCGCAAGAAAAGAATGACTTGGTATCCAAAGAAAAGGACGCCTGCGATGACAATCAGGTTAATAATCCACACCCACCAACTGATGCGCTTGCCACACTTGTTCGCCTCGCACATACCAATTTTACACTCGTATGATTCCGTGCATGCCTCGCCGTTCTTTTTGAGTAATTTCAGCGTTTGGTCTTTGGCGCAATAAAATGTTTCCACGACCTCGCCAACACCAATACAGGACTCTGTTCCTGTTCCATCAACACGGACACATCCTGCACATGTTTGCTCGGGTGCGCATGGTGCGCATACGCCGCCGCAATCAACGCCGGTTTCATCTTGGTTGTTGATACCATCGCTGCACGATGCTTGTGTTTGGCATGAGGCACATGAACCTCCGCAGTCGACACCTGTTTCTGCACCATCTTGCTTCCCATTTGCACAGGTGTTTTCAACAATTTGCTGCACCGTTACTGTTTGTCCTGATGAACTTGCTGAAAGATCGATGTAGACGACAGCAAATCGCTGCTCTTCAGGATAATCGATACTGAGCGTTTCAGCACTGTCTGAAGACGAGTCCAATAGTTCGAGATATGCACCATAGTCTGAAAGGCCGTAGAAATACTGTGTTTGTGTTTGCACGGCGACAGAACTGCCAAAGCTGCTTTGGACGCCGATCTTATTTGAGGCTCGCGACTCAAAAACAAGTTGAATATTTTCGTCTGACGTCGATTCGTCAAGCTTACTTGCTTCGGTTTTGAGATAGATAGTATATGTTGAGCCAGAAAGTGTGCTTAAGTCGAGAACACCACCGCCCTTGATAACCATATCGACAACCGTGCCTGAACTGTAGGTGCCGTCAGCATTAAGGTCGACTGTAAGGGGATTATCTGTAGAACTGCTAATCAGGAACTTTGCCGAGATACTTCCGATGGACAGCTGCCCTTCGCCTTCTGTTCCTGATTCATTGCTCGTTGAATAAGAAACTTTTTTTGTTTGGCCCGTTCCTAACTCCTCAAAGTCAATCGTTTTTGCCGTCGTATCAACGGAGTTATATTTTACCACGTATGATTTCCCGTTTTTATCATTTCGGTTTGTGAGGACAAAATAATCGTTTTTGTCGATGTTAAAACTCGATGTTGTCCCTTCCTGAAGCAGTAAGTCCTGGTCTTCATCTCCCAGCTTAAAACTATTCTTGTTCGAAATGAACGGTACAGTTATAGTCTGGTCATCGGCGTTCTTGAAAACAAGCTTGTATTCGCTGTCTGCGTTTGTTGGGCTAAATTGTACTTTTGAAATTGGTTTTGCACTAAGTCCTTCGTACTTAAGGTCCATATCTAAAAGCAAAGGTTCGTTTCCTTGGATACTTTCTGACAGCTTTCCATTTTCCTTTATATAGCGGTCCTCTGTTGAAATCACACGATAGTGAATGCTTGAAATCTTAACGATGTCGCCTGTTTTTGATGCTTTGATCTTACCAAATGCATTCAAGATCTTTTTCTTATTAACGGAAATGTCTTGATCAAAATTGTCGTCGGTGTAGGTTGAATCCTTGATCTGCAAGACATGCGACCCAATAAACATCTTTGCAATATCTGGCGTGTCTGATGACGACAGGATAACATTTGAAATCCCGAGTATTTCGCCACTTTCAAGAATGGTTGTTTCTCCTTTTTTTATCTTGCTTAATGCTTTGCCGTCAACTTTAAACTCTACTTCCTTTGATGCATCATCAATTGCAGTTACTTCGACCTCATAATTTTTTCCACCGATGGTAAACATTTTTTTTGCCCCTTCTTCCATGAGATCTGATGCTGCTTGTGTCCCTAGTGTCAACTCTAAGGATCCGCCGTCTTCTTTACTGCCAAGAAAAACATAATCTTTTGCAAAGAGATTGAGGTTTTTGTCTTCTATATCCGTCATGACACTATCCTTAATTTGGCTTTTTAATCCCTCTTCAAATTCTATTTGATATTCTATAAATGCCTGCGCAGCAGTTGTTCCGCGTTCAATGAAAAGAAAGTCATCAACCTCGTCTAGATCATTTTCCTTAAATGATACTGTTGGTCGTGTCAATCCCGTGAATTTAATATATTGGTTATACTTAGTGAGACCTTGTTGAGTCTCAATATCTCCGCTTTTTAGTTCCGTGAGATCACTTGCTTCCAAAGAGTTCACTACATTTGCGAATGTTTCGTCAATCTCTAGGTTGTCACTTGAGCCAATAATCTGAAAAGAGCCCGCAAAAACGAAGGGGAGCAAGAAAATGGCGACGCTAAACCAGACTGTTTTTCTATACATATTTACCTCTTTTCTTGCTTTCACGCAAAAAATCTTTAAATAGTTTGCTGTTGTGGCCTAAACAGCACTGTTGCACGATATTTGTCCCGTGAAGTCTGACGGTCCCTTGTATGCAGCGAGTAGGTTAGTTTAAGCTCTCCTTTGAATGTACGCTTCATTTTTTTTGCAAGCGCGCGTGCAAATCGCTGAGAGGTGATATACACATCGAGTCCATTTTTTACTTTAGTGATTTTCGTGATCTTAACATCGTTTCTTTTTCGTATTTGGCTTCGAAGGAAGATCATAATTTCTTCTGTTTCTGGCCGAAGCTGAATGACAGCCTCGTAATAATTAAAATGCAATTGCTTGTCCATGCGGGACTCCGTTAATTTTGATGACATTTTCTTTCTGTATGATTCCTGCTTTTATTCCTGCATTTACTGCTTCCTCACCGACAAGATTGACATTGTGTGCTGTTTTGAGAATCTCAATAACTTCTGCCTCTGTCTTTTTGTCTCCCTTGCAGAACGCTTCCGATATTTTGAATTCGCGTCCTTTTTCTTTTAGCGTTTTCCCCACTAAATTTTCATCACATGCTGCAACAACCGTTCGGTATCCGGAGAATTCACCTCCTCTGTGGATTTTAATGTAGATCATTAGATCTTTGCCCTTACTGGCTGCCGAGCACCACATGCCGTGCATTTCATAAACCAAACGCGATCTTCGCGAATGAGCTGAGTGTCTGGTTTTCCACATTCTTTGCAGATCACAAAATCATGACAATATTGGGCAATTTTTTTGTTGATACTCTCTGACGTTATTTTTCTGCCGAGTTCTAATCGTGTTCCGTCGATAATCGCTGGCGTTGCTAACTCCCTCTGCAGGTATTTGAGGAGCTGTTCTGGCGGTCTTCTGAGTGTTGAGCAGATCGCTGCGAAGTTACTCACGATGGTTTTGCTCCCTTGCACGTGACCTGCTGCCGTAGGGATATCAAAACGCTCCTTTGTTTCCGTTGTTTTTACCAGCTGGGATTTTCCTACTTTCAGAAGCTTTTCGTACGGATCCATAAAGGGTTTTTCTGAAAAAAACTTATTTAAACTTATCTATTAGATGATTTTGTAGTGATTTGGCTTATTCTCATAGATTTCGCCGTCACTGATGAGCTCTTCAATAAGCTTCCTCATTTGATCTAGAGGGTAGGTTCCTGTCTGGATAATGGACTGGATCGGCACACCTGCTTCAACTTCATGCTCGTGGATAAGGTGGAGAACCTTAAATTTAGGGTTTGTTATTGTAACTTGAGGTACTTGTTGGATCCGTACTTGCTGTACTTCTGTTTTCTTATGGATTTTTGTCAGTTCCATTTTCCTAACAAGCGCCCATGTGAGATCTGGTAGTTTCTTAATGATCTCCGGAAGAATATAAATATCGTTTTGATATTCTCTAATCTTGCCGATCACGATGACAAGATCTCCTTTTGAAATTCCGTCAATGATTTTGAGGTTTTCCTTAAACGACTTTGCTCGCATTGCCGCTGAACCATCGTCGAGTGTTATTGATGCAAATTGACTTTCATTATAGAGATACAAAACAGTTAACGTCGCAATAATATTAAC
>CAYJLN010000051.1:0-4873 GCA_964371275.1 Candidatus Woesearchaeota archaeon | reverse complement strand
TTGCCAGGAAATTTGATGAGAAAATGCTAAGCCTCCAGCGACAGGGACGCATTGGCACGTTTGCACAGATCAAAGGACAAGAAGCATCGACGGTTGGTTCTGCGTATGCTCTTGAAAAAACGGACTGGATGGTGCCGTGTTTCAGAGAAAATGCCTCGTATATCGTTCGCGGGTTACCTCCAGAGAATATTCTTCTGTACTATGGCGGCAGCGAGTATGGCAATAAAATTCCTGAAGGTGAACGTGACTTACCTGTTGCCGTTCCTGTTGGGACCCAAGCGTTGCACGCAGTTGGCATTGCCATGGCAATAACGATCAAGAATGAAAAAAATGCTGTCTTAACGTACTTTGGCGATGGCGCGACCTCTGAAGGAGACGTGAATGAGGCCATTAATTTTGCTGGCGTCTTCAAAGCACCTGTTGTTTTCTTCAATCAAAACAATCAGTGGGCAATTTCCATTCCTCGTACAAAACAGACTGCTGCACAAACATTAGCGCAGAAAGCGATTGCGGGCGGAGTTACTGGGATTCAGATTGATGGAAATGATGTGTTTGCCGTGTATAAAGCGACGAAAGATGCTTTAGAAAAAATACGGAAGGGTAATGGTCCTGTCTATATTGAATCCTTAACGTACCGATTTGGTGATCATACGACAGCTGATGATGCAACACGGTATCGTACAGACAAAGAGCTTCAGGAATGGATGAAAAAAGATCCGATTCTCCGTCTTCAGAAATACATGAAATCAAAAAAAATGTGGTCTGAGATTTATGAGAATCAGGTTCAGAAAAAAGCAGATACTGCGATTGAAGAAACATTGAAACGATTTGATGCAACTCCGCCTTCACAACTAGAAGACATTTTCAAATACACCTACAAAGAGATGACTGGGGAGCTTAAAGAAGAGCTTGAATCATTACAAAACCATCTGAAAACACTCACGACTAATGCCAAACCTTAACATCGTTGAAGCTATTAACTTAGCATTGAAAGAAGAAATGGGCAGAGACCAGAGTGTTGTGGTCATGGGAGAAGATGTTGGTGTTGATGGCGGCGTCTTCAGAGTGACTGATGGATTACTCGCCATGTATGGGGAAAAACGCGTTATTGATACGCCGCTTGCTGAGTCAGGCATTGTGGGAACTGCTATTGGCATGGCAGTGAATGGATTGAAGCCTGTTGCGGAGATGCAGTTTGAAGGATTTGTTCATCCTGCGTTTGACCAGATGCTCTCCCATGCTGCACGCTTTCGCACAAGAACGAGAGGGCGATATTCATGCCCGATGGTGATTCGATCACCGTATGGTGGAGGCATTCGCGCCTTAGAACATCATTCTGATAGTTTTGAAGCTTTGTATGTGCACGTACCTGGATTAAAGGTGGTTATTCCCTCAAATCCCTATGATGCAAAGGGCTTGTTGATTTCTGCTATTCGCGATCCTGATCCTGTGTTGTTTTATGAACCAAAACGAATCTATCGCGCCATTAAGCAAGAGGTTCCTGAAGGCGAGTATATAGTGCCGTTGGAGAAATGTGCTGTAGTGAAAGAAGGTGTTGATGTGACGCTTATTGGGTGGGGGGCTATGATCCGTGAGTGCCAAAAGGCCATGGAGCTTCTTTCTGACGTTGATG
The DNA here is from genome assembly GCA_964371275.1 of Candidatus Woesearchaeota archaeon. Classification (GTDB taxonomy): domain Archaea; phylum Nanobdellota; class Nanobdellia; order SCGC-AAA011-G17; family UBA489; genus CAYJLN01. The sequence continues at coordinate 3,240 of CAYJLN010000051.1, read as the reverse complement.
TGGAGCTCATTGATGTTCGCACGTTATCACCGCTTGACACAGGGACCATCATCTCTTCTGTAAAAAAAACAGGACGGTGTGTTGTTGTTCATGAAGCGCCTCGAAGCTGCGGATTTGGCGCCGAGATTGCTGCACGCATTATGGAGAAAACATTTTTGAGCTTGCAGGCGCCTGTTGAACGCGTCACTGGATACGACACTGTTGTTCCTCTCTATCGTTTGGAAAATTATTATTTACCTACTCCTGAAAAAATAAGACAGGGGATTACCAACGTGATGCATTTCTAATGGCTTTCGAGTATATCTTTAACAATAAGGAGGCTAATTTTGCTAAACCTTTGAGAAAGCAAGTCAAAGGAGGAACTCATATCACTTTTGAAATCATTCTTAAAAAAGGAAACAACTACATTGGCTTGAGAAGGAGGAGTATTCCTGGACATGAAGAACCACCGCATATGAAGCAGCATCCCGAGGGTTTACTGTTCTTTTGTCATAATCTTATCAGATACGGCGAATCAATAGAAAAATGTGTGAAGCGGATTGTAAAAGCGCAGGCTGGAGTGACGGTCAAGCGATTTGACGTTGTTTACATTGATTCAAGCGTACAACGTAAAGATGGACAATGGGCTTTTACCCCCCACATCATCGCAGAAGTGAATACTTTTCCCAAAAAAGGAAAATTTAGAAATGAGCTTAAAGAAGTTGTTTTGTTTACAAAGAAGAATATTCCAAAAGACTTTGCCTGGTGGAGTAGGAGCGACCTTAAAGAGTTTTTGGAGGAATTTGATTGAATGGCATTTGAATTCCGTTTTCCTGACGTTGGTGAAGGCATTACTGAAGGCGAGATTGTCAAGTGGAAAGTCAAGGAAGGCGACAAGGTTACTCAGGATCAAGTGCTTGCAGACATTGAAACTGATAAAGCTGTCGTTCAGATTCCCTCGCCTCGTGCGGGAACCATTCTCAAGCTGAACTATAAAGAAGGTGACACTATTAAAGTCGGTGAAGTTCTGGTCGTGATTGGCGATGCTGGAGAACAACAACCAGCCTCTTCATCATCACCATCCGAATCTGTCCAGCGAAAATCTGTTGGCGTTGTTGGCGAACTTGAGGAAGCGCCTGAAACGCCTACAGTTGCTTTACCTCCAAAATTGCAGAAAGAGATCGTGATGCGACATCTTGCAGCTCCTGCTACTCGCCGTTTGGCGCGTGAATTACATGTTGATGTAGAGAAGATAACTGGTACTGGCGCTGATGGACGTATTACTGAAGACGATGTACGAAACGCTGCAGAGACACAAACACAAGATGGGAAAAAAACTGAGGTTCGTGTTGTCAAGAAATATGATTTCTGGGGATACATCGAGCATGTTCCTCTGAAAGGCATGCGCAAAGCGATTGCAAAGAATATGGTGCAGTCGATCTATACCTCTCCGCACGTGACCCATATGGACGAGGCAGATGTTACTGACCTGGTGAGCTTACGAGAAAAAGAAAAGAAAAAAGCTGAGAAAAAAGGCGTGAAGCTGACGTTCCTACCTTTCATTATAAAAGCAGTCATCGCTGCTCTCCAAGACCATCCGTACTTACGCGCGTATCTTGACCAGGAGCATGATGAAATCATTATTAAAAATTATTACAACATGGGGTTCGCTGTTGATACGGAAGACGGCTTAATGGTGCCTGTGATTAAAGGTGCTGATCGAAAAAAAATTCTTGATATGAGCAAAGAAATTCAAGAGTTGGCAGAGAAGGCGAAAAAACGAACCATCGACCTCAGTGATTTGAAAGGATCTGTCTTTACGATTACGAATATCGGAAGCATTGGCGGGTTACATGCGACGCCCATTATTAATCCTGGAGAGTCTGCTATTCTTGGGTTGGGGAGGATTTATGAAAAACCATTAGTGAAAAAAGGAAAAATCGTGATTCGTTCTGTTCTTCCTTTGTCCCTTTCTTTTGACCATCGAGTTACTGATGGTGCAGAAGCAGCGCGCTTTGTGAATAAACTTATTGAGTACTTGGAAGATCCGGATGAATTGCTGACGGAACTATAATTCTAGGCATACGAGACTTTTCCGACAAGATCAGGAATTAAAAGGGTTTTATCAGCGATAATATCACAATGTCCTCTACTCGGTTCTTCGCCTGTGCCTTGGACCCAACGAGGATCACTATATTGCCGTGCGCGATCACCAATTTCGCGTTCTTCTCCGCTCGTTAGTCTCTGTTCTCTTATATCCTCTCGACAAAGATGTTGAACGAGTCCTTTTTTTATTCTTGCATAAAGTTCGGGGAAATTTGAAGAAGCATATCTTTTTACGGAATCTACTAGCTCTTCGATGACTGAACGGTAGGGGACAAGACTTACTCCATCAATTCTCAGAAATGGAAGCATTTTTGCCAGATCAGTATCGTACCGAATGTAGCTATGGACAAGGACTGCGCCTGTATCTCGCTGCGCAGCACCACCAATCTTTCCTCTATGTTTGACGATAAAATCATTTCTGTTTTCAAGAGTTACTTCACGCCCTATTATATCTGCAAGCGTTTCTGTTATTGCTCCGCATATCCTCTCATAATTGCGAATGACATCAGTTGCACCTGTTTTAGGATGCGCTACACTGACCACGAGAAAATTATCGTCAAAATAGACCGTTCGACCACCTGTTCTTCGTCTAACAATATCAACATTGTACGTTTGAGCACGTTCGACATCAACATCTTTCACCAAGTTTTGATTAGCAGAAATAGAAATGCCAGGTCGCTCTAAGCAAGAAAACATCAATGAACATCGCCCGTCATTTTTTGCTTGTTCAAGAAGAAGATCTTCTACTGCATGAATCTCGGCAATTGTTCTTCGCTCCAGAGGATAGACATGCCACACGTTAGGTGTACCTCTCCAGATACTCAAAGACGACAGGCTGGATGCCATTTGACATGTTAATGGCAACGCGTTGAATTTGATCGCCGTACTGCACATGGATGGTGAGTCGGCCTTTCGTCCCATCAGGACCAACAGTTTTGCAGAGAACTCTGCCTGAAGATGTTCTGATGACCCTGCACCCCCCAATAATAACGTTACTTTCGCCTACTTTTCCTTCAAGTCCTTCAAGAAAAGGGATCACGTCTTTAATGACCTGCCTGTTGCGATAGAGTGTTACTCCCTTGTCCATTGTTACTTTCAAGTAATTCGTTCTATAAATAATTTGTCTTTTCGTCGATTATAAAATGCCCCCATCGG
>CAYJLN010000050.1:0-5375 GCA_964371275.1 Candidatus Woesearchaeota archaeon | reverse complement strand
TTACTTTCAAGAAATTCGTTCTATAAATAATTTGTCTTTTCGTCGATTATAAAATGCCCCCATCGGGATTTGAACCCGAGTCTCGGCCTCGAGAGGGCCGTGTCCTTGACCACTAGACTATAGGGGCCTAGAGTTATCCAGAAAAAGCTCTTTTTAATATTTGCTTATTTTATTGATGTATTTTCACGTCGTCAAAAAGAACACTATTTACGGTCTGAAGGTCATGACCGCGATAGACGCCGATGCGGAAATCCCGTGGAAGGTTGGTGTACATATTCGCGCCAAAGACTTTTTCATTTGAAGGCGTTAATGATTCGTCGTTGATCCACCCTTCGACAAAACCATCGTCTTGCTGAGACCATTTCACATGGAGTTTAATAGTATACCATTGTCCTTTCTCGATAGAAATTTTTTTGAGGAGTGTGTTTGGCTTGGTGCGATCTGCGAGACCATACTTTAGAGCAACACCTGATTTACCGTTTTCGCTGCCATATTCGAGTGCAATCGTTGGTGAAAGTGTGTCGCCCTCATCTTTTAGGCCATATCCATCAACATATTTCCCATCTATTTCTTTGTCATAGCGTTGAATCTGGGAAATAATATGGAAGGTCTTTTTTTCTTGCGTATCTTTGAAGTTTTTTGGAATCATAAACTTGAAACTAAACCACCGTTCTTCTCCAGGATCACCAACACTCCTTACACCTATTTCTGCTCGTGATTTTTTCTTTTCTTCGTCTCCTTGTGCTGGTGTGTCTGTTGGGTGAACGGTTATTTGAAGGACGTGGTTTGTTGCGTCAAGCGGATCTTGTATAATTTCGAGTGAGTCGGAATGCAAGAAGTACTCGCCAATGCGATCTGGTTCCTTCTCTGGATCAAAACCAAGAGATTCTGGCGATTGTTTTGGTGGCGTTACTTGAAAGAGTGTCCATCCTTTATTTAATGATTGACTTTCAAAACCCTCTTCGAATGATGTTGTACCTGGCAGTTCTTGTTGACTCCCGATTTGATTATCTTTTTGTTGCTTTTTTGGTCCTTTTTTTGAGTCACATCCTGCGGTGAGGAGAATTCCAACTAGGAAAATAACGATGATGAGTACGTGTGTTTTTTTCATGAAGTATAGCCCCGGGAGGATTTGAACCTCCGTCAACGGATCCAGAGTCCGCTATCCTTGGCCACTAGACTACGGGGCTGTTTGAGAAAAACTACCTTTGTTGATTTATAAATATTCAGTTTCCTTTTAGAACATAAAACCTTATAAAGAAAAATTTGTTTTTGTTTACCAATGGGTTCGTGTGTATTGTGTGAAAAAAAGAGCGATGAATTCCTTCTTAAAGACTACAATTATTGGTCATTGTATCTCGATCCTCAGCAACCCTATCTTGGGCGCTGCCAGATTGTCTTGAAGCGCCATCTTGAAGATCTTTCGCAAATTTCACTGCAACAACGAGAAGAATTATGGCTACTCCTGAAGAAATTAAAAAAAATTCTTGATTCATTGTATTCTCCTGATCTCTACAATTATAGCAGTCTTGGAAACATTACGAGACATCTGCATCTCCATGTGACGCCACGCTACGCCAAATCTCGAGACATTGGAGGAGTTACGTTTGTAGATAAACGATTTGGCAAGAATTATGCTCCTCTTCCAACAACGAAAATACCAAAAGAGACTATTCTGATGATTAAAGACCACATATCTCAAAAACTAAAATGATGACGATCACTAATCTTTATATAATCGCGCGTCACCAATGGTATCGGGTGTTCGTATGGGGTTGAAAGAACCAGCATCGATGGATGAGTGTGTGTATTTTACTCAGCGCGTCATTAAAGACTGCAAAGTAAAGGCGTGGGTTCTTCGTGGGACGTGTCCTTCATGTCATAAAGGACTGATGGGGAAACCAAGAAATCCTAAAACCGGCAGGCCGAAGATTCGTGCTTCTGAATATACGTGCCCAGACTGCCATCATACGCTTGATGAAAAAACGTATGAAGAATCCTTGATGGCCAGTATTTTATATACCTGTCCGCATTGCAAACATCAGGGAGAAACACAAGTTCCCTATAAGCGAAAAAAAGTGCAGATTTTTGATGATGCTGATCTGAAGAAAAAAACAATCGATTCATTACGCTTTTTTTGTGAGAAGTGCCAGAAGCCTATTGATATCACGAAGAAGATGCGGTAATTATTTTCCGTACGCTAACTTAATATCTGCGCGCTTGATGGTTTTTCTTCCTGAATGTATTGAGAATTTCATGGCTTTTGCGCTGACCTCTAACCCAAGTTCTTCTAAAACCTCGCGAAGCGCGTCTTTTGCCTCTTCACTGACGCGGGCAGCGCCTGCTTTTTTCATGAGTTTTTCCATTGCCGCTAAAGGTAGAATGGTGCGAACCATTTTCGTTAAAAAGACGTCTTTTTCCCTTTATAAATCTATCTCTTCCCTATTTCAGCCTTCTTTTACCAAATGGACGAGAAAATGACTCTTGTTCAAGAACCTGTTTGTTCCTTATTAATCCCTTATTAGTAGTTAAAAATAGAAAAGCTTATATATGCGGTTATCTTATAGATTAGTATGGGAAACGCATACGCTTTATTTGCTTGTCGGGCTTCGAAAGACGAGATAGAGAAAGAACTACCAGTCTTACGAAACGTTGCCCAAACGCCTGGTAGCCTTGAGACGAAGCTTTTTTCTGGTGTTCCTGACTTACCCGAAACACGAGAACATCCTGATTTACGCGATATTCTTCACGTTGCTCGAGGAGAAGGAATTAATTACACGATGGCTGCTCAGTCTCCACGCTTGACGAACAAACAAGCTGCAGGAGAACTGACACACCTTCTGGATATTGTTTATGCAGGGTCCTCTTTATACTACCCTAAAGAACCGTTCAGAGGACAGGTTGTTTATGAAGAAAACGGACGATATGAGTTCCACGACTAACAGATCCTCGCAAAATAACCCTTAGATAGTTTTTTAAAGAAGTAGTCTTTTTCTCCTCAAGAGTCACGATGGGCGACATCATGAGTGATACAGAATCACAGTTAGAAATGATGCTTGAAGCGTATAAAGCATTACGAGCAAAAGACCCAACGAACAGCCTTTTACGATTAATAACGTTGCATGCACATGAACGCGAATTTACGTTTTCACCAGACTATGATAGACGGTGTGTTCGCGAGAGTGATCAACACAATGTTCAAGGGTATGCCCGATATACGTTTGCCTTGAAAGCAGTTATTAATGGTGAAGACCCACAGCTGCTCGACACCATGCCTCCCTGCGCATATTAAGACGTCAAGGAGAGAGGGTATTTACTGTTTAACTGCCTCGTCAAAAAAGTTCTCAATAACAATCTTTATAAAGCCATTTTGATCTGAATTCGCTACCCCTATCGAATATTCAGGCCAAAAACGCTTGATCACACAAGCTTTTTAAACGCCTAGTTGATCGCTGATTCTTAGCAGGAACTATCACTATGGCAGGCGCAAGCAGACTACATTGGCCCCGCAGGGGGAGTATGCAATTTTGGCCACGTGTACGAGCCAAGCGTATCTATCCTCGCATTCGCACCTGGGTTGCCAACCAGAATCAAAAACTTCTCGGCTTCCTCGGCTACAAGGCGGGGATGACGCATTTGTTCTTCGAAAGCACTGACCCGCATGCTCCTATGAAAGGAAAACCTGAATTCATGCCGGTCACGATCGTTGAGTGCCCGCCGATGAAACCCTATTCCATCCGTTTCTATCGCCACAGCACCGACGGTCTTCTTCTTGCATCAGAATTGTTTTCTCCAAAACTTGACGCTAAGCTCTTCAAAATTCCCAAAAAATCAGGGCAAAGACCAGCACAGTTTGATTCTGTCCGTCTTGTTGTCTACAGCCAGCCATCCTTAACAGGAACAGGCAAGAAAAATCCCGAACTTATTGAAATTGGCATCGGCGGGAAAACACCTGACGAGCAATGTGCGCTTGCGCAATCTCTTCTCGACAAAGAAATTAAAGTCAGCGACGTGTTCAAGCAGCCGCAGTTTGTCGATATTCATGGCGTCACAAAAGCAAAAGGATTCCAGGGTACTGTGAAGCGATTTGGCGTCAAGATCAGACAGCATAAATCTGAAAAAACCAAACGAGGTGTTGGTACGCTTGGCCCCTGGACCCAAAAACGTGTCTTGTATACCGTAGCGCAAGCAGGAAAAATGGGCTACCATACGAGAACGGAATACAATAAATTCCTTCTGAAAGTTGGTGCGCCGACAGACGCCATTACGCCAAAAGGCGGATTTGTTCGCTACGGCAATGTCAAGAATGACTACATCATCCTCAAAGGATCTATTCCAGGACCAAAAAAGAGAACGGTTTTATTGACAGAACCAAGACGTCCTGTCAAGCCTTTACAAGGATCTATTACGAGTATTAGTCTTACGAGTCAACAATGAAAGCGCACTATTATGATCTCACTGGAAAAATGGTCAAAAGCATCGAGATGCCTCTTCAGTTTAGCGAAGAGGTAAGACCTGATTTAGTGTTGCGCGCGTTCTTGGCTATTCAGAATAACAAACGACAGCCCTATGGTGCATTCCACCGCGCAGGGCAACGACCATCTGCGTTCTTGTCCAGGCGACGACGAGATTTCAAAACCTCGTATGGCATTGGTATATCGCGTGTCCCGCGAAAGACTGTGTGGAGACGTGGACGACGTTTCGGATGGATTGGCGCATTTTCTCCAGGTACTGTTGGTGGGCGACCAGCTCATGCACCAAAGGCTCAGAAAGACTGGACCCATAAAGTGAATCATAAAGAGCGACAAAAAGCGCTTTGTTCTGCATTAAGCGCTACACTTGTTCCTTCTTACGTAAAAGCGCGCGGACATCGTTTCGCTGAACTTCCTTCAGTCATTGACGCAAAAATAGAATCGTTTCACAAAACAAAAGAGGTTCTTGATGTTCTTATGAAATTGCGCTTGCATGAGGAACTTGACCGTATTTCTGTACGCAAGATTCGAGCAGGACGAGGAAAAACGCGTGGACGACCGTATAAAACAAAAGTCGGACCACTCTTTGTCGTATCCCAGCATGATGCTCCCTTACGACGCGCAGCAGTGAATATTCCTGGCGTTGATGTCTGCACGGTCCAGAACTTAAATGTCGATCTTCTTGCTCCTGGCGGACAGGCTGGACGACTGACGATTTATTCTGAGAAAGCAGTTGAGCTTCTTGCCAAAACCAAGATTTTCACGTCTGAACATGTTCATGAGAAGCCTGCTCAGGAAAAATCACCAGAGGCAAAAAAAGTAGTTGCTGTGCAACCAAAGGAAAAGAAACCTGCTGTAAAGACTGAAAAAAAGCCTGCGGCAAAAAAAGTAGTTTCAAAGGCA
>CAYJLN010000049.1:0-5480 GCA_964371275.1 Candidatus Woesearchaeota archaeon | reverse complement strand
TAAAGAATTCTCAATAAACCTACGGCTATGTGTCAGTGGATAAAAAGCATACACAACGGACTCAGAAATCTGGTCATGACCCTTGATTATGGGTTGTATGTAGTGATAAGTCTATTCAAGTACAAACCATTTCCGACACAAATAAAACGGATTCTTGTCGTAGAATTGCTAAAAATTGGCGACCTTCTCGTCATTACCCCTGCACTGCGCGCATTAAAAGAGACCTTTAAAAGCGCCACCATTGATGTACTCATTGCTCCTGAGATGAACGAAATTCTCAAGGGAAACAAAAATATCAATAAAATACTCACCGATGAACGATCGTTCTCAAAACTTGTTGAAAAAATAAGAAGAGCGCAATATGATCTCGGAGTTCTCTTTCATCCAGGATCATTCCGTATGTCGCTCGCACTTCTAAAAGGAAAAATAAAATATCGCGTTGGGTGCACAACTGACGTGGGGATATTATCTGGAAAAGGATTCTTCCTGAATAAAAAGGTAAAACCACGCTTTGTCAGACAGCACAAACGAGACGATAGCCTTGCCGTCGTCAATAGCATTAAAGCGACAACAAGAAATAAGGATCTCGAAATATACACGACAAAGAAGGCAGAAAGAAAGGTAGATGCCTGGTTAAAACGTAACAATCTCAATAAGTCAGACAACGTCGTCATCATTCACGCTGGATCAAAACACAAAAAACAGCGGTGGATACATGAACGATGGGCGCATCTTATCGAAAGCGTAAGCACAGAGAAAAACACAAAAGTGATTATGACAGGGACAACAGAGGATCAGCGTATCGTACAAGAGATTCTTTCACAGACAAAAGCGCCAGTCGTGAATGCAGTGGGGAAGACAACCTTCAAGGAGTATGTTGCACTCATAAAAAGGGCAGATCTTGTGATCACAGTAGATACCTCAACAACACATATTGCATCTGCATTAAAAAAACCAGTAATTGTGTTGTTTGGGCCAACGTATCCTGAACGATGGGGGCCGACAGGAACAAAGGCAGTAGTAATCATGAATAAAGAGAAAACAATGGGATCAATAACAGAAGAGCAGGTCCTGCGTGCTTATGCACAGTTACAATGAAGTATGCGAACGTTCAAAGGAAACAACCGCATCAAACAACGTTCGGGGATTAAAGACAAACAACGTCGCTTTTGATCCTAAAACTGCAGAGTTAAGAGACCAAATGGATCTAAAGTAAATGCAAAAAACTTTTTTGTCAAGTGCACCAGCAAGATGAGCGATACCAGAATCAACGCCAATAAAGAAATCACAGGCATCAAGCAATGCAGCTGTTTGAAGAATATCTGAGGAAACAACATTTGTAACATGCGTACCGCCATGGTGATGTTTCTCATTCTTGTAGGAAGAAGGACTGTTAAAGACTAAGACACGATAACCTCGCGAAAGAAGAAGCTCCATGATTTTTTCTGCTGGTGAATAGGGTAGCGATTTTGACGGAGAAGACCCATTAAAATGAACACCAACTAAGGGGCGAGAGAGGTTGTTCTTTTTCAGATACTGTGTTGCCCACGAGGATGCTGACGGTGGAAGGGAAAACAGATAATCACATATCGCTAAGGGAACGCCGAGCTGTCGAGCAATGAGAAAGCACTTATGGGTGCTATATCGTGGAAGGAAAGAAAGGAAAGAATAGAAAAAAGCGGGAAGAAAATAGTGGGTGACAAAGTGAATACGAGAGAAATGATAGCATTGATCGGCTTTTTTAATATCGTGACGAATAATCCAATAATCGTGAAGCAAAAAGAGGGGGTGTCCATAACGTGGATTGATAGTCAGGGAAGAAGAAATGACACGATGAATATCTTTATTAGTAGACCACAGGTCTCGATAGGTCTGATCATTCAGAGTCATGAGGGTAATGCGTGTATCGGGATGCTGCTTTCGATACGCATGGATCGCAGGCGTTGCTAGTAAATGATCCCCTATTCCATGAAGATACACAATAAGGATGTCGTCCATAACAAGATCAAAAAAGTGGATTATTTTAACATATCTAAAAGCAGATAGGATTAAGTAATCACTATAAAAGGGTAAAGAACAAGGTTTTTAAAGGTAAAGTAGTATTGGTGAACTATGAAAATCGTCCTGATCAAACTAGGAGCAAAAGGAGACGTTTTGCGAACAACGGCGGTGCTTCTTGGGCTTAAAGAGAGTTATAAAAATCCTCAAATTTACTGGGTAACAAAAAGAGAAAATATCCCGATTGTAATCAATAACCCTCTGATTGATCGCGTAATTGCATTCGAAGAAGTAAGCGTTGAAAAAATAAAAATAGAAAAGACTGATATTGTCATCAATCTCGACGAAGATCGAGAAGCATGTAAGCTTGCAAGTGCTCTAGGTGGAACGATCAAAGGATTCTATCTCGACAACAAGGGGAATGTAACACCAACGCCATCAGCGAAAGAATGTTTTGATATGTCGATACTTGGAGACTCTCCAAAAAACGATCTTCTCAAGGAAAAAAATGAAAAAACGTATCAGCAACTAATGACAGAGCTAATCGGGATTTCTCCACGGCATACTGAGATTGTAATGCGATTAACAGAAAAACAGAAAGACTTTGCGAAAGACTTTGCACGACGATACTATATACATCAAGACGATTTTGTAGTCGGGCTAAACACAGGGTCAGGAAAAAGGTGGGAAACAAAGCGGTGGTCAATAGAAAATACGGCGAAACTTGCAGAGATACTTCATAAAGAATTAAAGGCAAAAATTATGCTGTTTGGTGGTAATGATGAAATTGAAAGAAATAACGAAATTATAGCGCAGGCAAAAGCGCCGTTGATACACGTTGGATGTGGAAATGATTTGTTTGAATTTCCAGCGTTGATCAGTCTCTGCAATGTATTGGTCACGTCAGATACATTTGGTTTACATGTTGCGCTCGGTCTTAAACGCAAAGTAATCGCGTTAATGGGGCCAACATCTGCAGCAGAAATTGAACTGTACACCCTTGGCGTTAAGATGCTTCCTGAAAAACAATGCGGGTGTTTTTACCAAAAAAGATGCAACCAGAAAGTGCACGGAATCGATACCATAAAAGTAAATACCGTTTTCAACGAAGCAAAAAATTTAAGAGAGTTAACACTATCCATTATAATTACGGCGTTCAAAGAACCAACAGTAGGGAAATCAATCGAAGCGATAGGCGAGCAAAAAATAACCTGGCCATACGAATTTATTGTTTCAGCACCAGATGCAGAAACGATAGAGATTGCTAAAAAATACGGGAAAAAATATGGATTGACTGTATTTAAAGATCCGGGAAAGGGAAAAAGTTACGCATTGAATCTTCTCTTGAAAAAAGTTAAAGGCGATATTCTTATTCTGACAGACGGAGATACTTATATCGGAAATGATGCAATAATGGAAATAGCCAAAAAGTTTCATGATCCGACAGTCGGTGTTGTCACAGGAAGAGTTGTTTCTGCAAATCCAAAGAACACGATGCTAGGGTATTGGTCTCATTTGCTTGCTGACGCTGGAGCGCATAGAATCAGAAAAGAACAAGATTTGAGAGAAAAATTCATTGAAGCGACAGGGTATCTTTTTGCATTTAGAAACCACATCATCGAAAACATCCCGCTTGATGTTGCAGAAGACACAATTATTCCTTATCTGTTCTATGAAAAAGGATACAAAATAAAGTATGCAGAAAAGGCGATAGTCTATGTAAAGAACCCGACAACAATAAAGGATTGGTTCCAGCAAAGAAAAAGAACGGCAAAGGCGCATGAAACACTAAGTAAATATGTAAATGTAAATTTAACACCCCGAGTAAAAACCTTCACAAACGAAATGAGAAAGGGAGTCGTCTGGGCGTTAGCGTATCCAAGATCATTAAAGGAAATGTATTGGACGTTACTGCTGTTCATGGCGAGGTTAACGATGTGGTTAAAAGTATTTGCAGATGTAAAAATGAAAAAACAACACTACACTGATGGTTGGAAAAGAATAGAGACAGCGAGATAAACGGCACTAACTATTTAAAGGGGTGAATAAAAACGAGATGATGTTCCATGATCTTCCCAAACGGATGGAAGAAAGTAAAATAAATGGTAAAGCAAAAGACCTAACCCACGCACCAAAAGTTTGGGGTGCAGAGTACTGGTTCGCAAATAACGAAAAATATTGCGGAAAAGTCCTTGCATTAAAAAAAGGTCATCGATGCAGCTTCCATTACCATAAAATAAAGGACGAAACATTTCTCGTCGTCCAAGGAAAAGTTCTCATGGAAAATGACGACGGAACCTGGGTCATGCAGCCTGGTTCGGTGCAGCACATCAAACCGAATCTTGTTCACCGGTTCACCGGTATAGAAGATAGCATGATTATTGAAGCATCAACAACTCATTTCGAAGAAGATAGTTACAGAAAAACACAAAGCGAAAAAGTACCGGACGAAGAATTCAAACAAATCCTTTTCAAATATGGAAAATAAAATAAAAACGTGGCTGAAAGATCCAAAAAACCTTGTAGTCCTTGGAGTAATCCTTTTTGGCATTGCAATCCGTTTCTACTACTTTTTGTTAACAAAGAATCAGCCATTATGGTGGGACGAAGCAGAATACCTGAGTATTGCAAAAAAGTGGGTCTTTGGAATACCATTCGACATTTTCATCGTAAGACCAATATTACTCCCGTTTATCGCTGCAGTCCTATTTAAAACCGGGTTCGGTGAGCTCGCTGTTCGAGTATTTATCTTTCTCTGTTCAGCAGCAACAATCTTCATCGTATATCTCTTTACAAAAGAGATGTACACGAAAACAACAGCAATAATCGCAACGCTTCTGATGTCATTTTTTTATCTGCACATATTCTACACAGGAAGGATACTCACAGAAGCACCAACGACGCTGTTTTGGGTATTAGCCGCATACTTATTTTGGAAAGGATTCATACAAAAAAAATCGCCCTGTTATGCATACGGAGCTGCCTTTGTAACAGCGCTAGGAATTTTAATGAGATTCCCATTCGGGATGATCGTCATTCCTTTTGTAATTGCGTTATTCCTCTCAGAAAAAATAAAACCCTTGAAAGAGAAAAAAACGTGGATTGCGCTGCTTATTTTCATTGTCCCATTTATCCCATACAGCATCTGGAGCATAAAAGAGTTCGGTAAGATAAGCCTCTTTGCAGCAAAGGGTTTCTATGAAAATAATGTGCTATTCATGGACTACATCAAACTGTTGCCAAACTACTTTTTCAGTCCGATACCGTTTATCCAAAAAGTATTCCCTTCATTGATGCATATTCTTCTGCTACTCTTTATAATTGGAGTCATTATCCAAGTAGGAAAGATTGTCATAAGTTACGACTTGTTATTAAAAGAACGATCAGTACAACAAGAAGTCTTCATTTTTTTACTAATGATAACGCCGTTCATCTATTTTTCGTTTTTCCATGATCATGTAGAGGATCGATTTCTCATCTAT
>CAYJLN010000048.1:0-5563 GCA_964371275.1 Candidatus Woesearchaeota archaeon | reverse complement strand
TGCGACGGTTTCTGACGTAATTGCCCCGCTTGAACGGAAAAAAATCGTCGAAGTGAAGAAGCTTGGCGGCTCAAAAATCGTGCGGGTGAAGAAAGACAAATGCTAACCAAACGAGCACAATCAACAGCATTCTTTATCGTAGGGCTTCTCGTATTAGCGTCAGCTGTCGCGATTTACGCGTTTAAAGAGTTTTCATCACGGTCAGAAGCAGGACGACAAGTGCAGCGCGCAACGATTTTACCTGAAAAAATAGAAAAAGTAAACGCCTACGTTGAATCCTGCATCAGGCAGCAGATCGATCGCGGAGCGACAATTCTGGGTGCTCAAGGCGGATACGCGATTATACCAGAAGATTCACAGCCACGAAGTCCGGTCAATCTCTTTTCAACAAGTCTCGATGTCTTCAATACAGGCCTCATCCAAGTTCCGTATTGGTTCTATGAAACAGCAAACGGGATCCAGAACATAATGATACCGACCATGGGAGACCTGGAACAATCTCTTGCCAACAATATAGACGCGAGCATTCAAGGCTGTATCAACGAATTCGTTGCCTTTAAACAGGAAGGATATCTCATTCGAAGTGGTGACCCAACAACAACGATCGCAATTGGACAAGAAAACATCGTCGCACGCGTCAAGTATGCAATTGTTATCGATGTAGACGATCTTTTTTACACACTGAGCGAATTTGAAATAACACAGCCAAGCGGGTTAGGCAAACTCTATACGCAAGCAGTATCAATCATGGAAAAAGAAGACAAAGACCAGTTTATTGAAAACTATGCACTGGACATGATGGTGATTTACGACGAGATTCCCTTTTCAGGAATTGATATGGAATGCACGCCAAAGACATGGATAAAGTCAGAAGTTGCAGAAAACATGAAGGACATCCTCGCAACAAATATTCCATCAATCAAAATAGAAGACACAAAGTACGAGTCAAGTGAAGACCGTTATTTCGAGGTTGAAACAGAAACCGCAAACGAGGATTTGACGGTCAACATGCAGTATAGCCAGAATTGGCCGTTTGTCATGGATGTCGTGGGAGAAAAAGGCGAAGTCCTCAAAGGAAAACCATTTACGACTGGACACGGAGCAAGCAGATTCCTGGCCAGTTTATTCTGTCTCAATGACTATCATTTTGTCTATGATGTCAAGTTCCCTGTTCTGGTCACGTTAACGACGGAAAGCGACGAGCTCTTCCAATTTGCCGTCGAAGCAATCATCGATAACAACCAGCCGCGCATCAACACAGCAGAAGCGCAAACAATTGAACTTGACTCACCAATCTGTGATCATCCATCAACTCCTATGAATCTCCTCGCTCAAGGCATTGATGAAAAAAATAGTCTCAGATCGCTTCCACAAACACGCCTGTCGTATAAATGTGGTGTCGCCGTCTGTGATATAGGGATGACAGAAAACGATGGAACGCTATCAGCTATGCTTCCTGCATGCCTCAACGGATTCCTCCTTGCCGAGCGAGAGGGATATCTGGAGGCAAAAGCAGAATTGTCAACAACAGAGAGCTCAGCAGCGTCGATTATTCTAGAGCCGCTCTATGAAATTCCCGTTGAGGTGCGAGTGATCGATACGACAGGAGCCATCCGTCCGCTCCAGCCAACAGAACAAGCGATATTCACCTTAACGCGGGAAGGCGAGAGATATGCAACAACAATTATCGCACCAGGAACGTCCTCGGTACGCCTTGCAGCAGGAACATATGCAGGAGAAACGTCGCTTCTGGTAACCAATGAAGGCGGATTCACGTTAGAAGAAAAAGAGATAAAGACTTGTGTTGATGTTCCACGCCAGGGAGTCTTTGGCGTCGTTGGTCTAAAGGAAAAGAAATGCCAAACCCATACGATTGAAGGCACGACTGTTGACCAAGTGACAGCAGGAAAGGCAACATTTTCCTGGGATTTATCGCGTCAAGCAGCAGCATCTGCCAATCTTGTAACGCTGTACACTGTGCGAGGAAAAACACCAAGAACAGTTGAAGATCTGATGACAAGTGACGAGGAAACGCGAAGAAACAGCCAGATCATAAGAACACCGGAAGTGTCCTAAGATGCAGAAAAAAAGAAACGTTGTGATGATCAGCGTACTTATCGCGTATTTGATGCTAGCGATGCCACTCTCTACGACAATCGCACTGGCGCAATCATCCCGCGTTAATATTCCAAGTGTAAACATTCCCAATCCAGACTTTCTAGAAAATGAGCCAACATCAGAACTTGACGCATTAATTGGTGAAGACATCGCGATTAGCGTCGATCAATATCAGCCTCAAGTGATCCCAACAGGATTAATTGAAGACCAGGGAGCAACCATTTTCGCCTTGCTGGAAGCAAATCCAACAAACCCAACAATCACGATCCCGCAAATTGATCGCGTCGATACGAGAGTGAAGAAAATAACAACGATCCCAGAAGGAAAGCCTGTAAGCGTAGGCGTTATTCGTCATTTGCCTCCGCGTGCTGAGGAATTAAGTTATAATAATCTTGGCCACTTGATTATTCCTCTAAGGCCAATCCCCAGAGAAGAAGATGTTCCCGAGTCCATCCAAATTGATATGGACGCCAGGATTTATTTCCAAGTCTCATCAGGATTGACCTTTGGGCCCCGCGGCGATGTACTAACAGAGCAAAGCTATGATGACTGGCTCAGCAATAAAGAAGATCATCATTTCTACGCAGGATATATTCAGGCAACAGAGATAGAGGATACGCAAGCAACATTTTTGCTCTATGACGACAGCGTACGAGAAGCAAGCAGGCCAATTACGTTACGAGAAGGCCAACGATCATCACAGTTAAGCACCTCTCGGTATGGGGTGTCAGGATTTGGACGGCTTTTTGACCGCTTTACAATTACCGTAAACGATATTCGTGCGCAAAGCGACCGTGTTCGCGTCTTTATCACGAAAGACGACGTAACGACATCAACAGTTCTCTCAAAAGGCGAATCAGTCTACCAAGGATCAGGATGGTCCGTCAGCAAAATAACAGAGAAACCAAACAATGCGATAGAAGTGGAACTGCGAAATCCGCGAAAAGGAACTGAAGTCCTCAAAATAAGCCAGCAAGCAGAGCCATCAACGACGCCATCAGCACCAGTGCCCGTAACAATAACGGCATCAATAGAAAGCCCCATAGATATAATAAATAAAAAGATAATTGAAGCGCAGAAAGAATCAACGGAAAAAGAAACACAGTACAGCACCATTATTTCCGAAATCCAAACGCTTCTTCAGAAAAGCGAAACAGCACCGCACGAAAAATCTCAATTACTCTCGCTGTTATCAAAAATCTACAACGACGAACTAACGCAATGGCAGCAGGTAGAGCGCAGTCTCGAACGCAATCCTAGTGATCCCGTACTGAAGGAAAGAGGGCTGACCATTAAAAAACTGCTGGACGCAATTAATGCAATACTCATTCAGCACGAATCTTCAATTCCAACACAATCTAGTCCTGTAAGATCTGATTTGAAAGAAAATGATCTGTACGAGCTTGCCATTGCGTCATATAAAACCCTCGCAGAAACATATCGTCAAACACGCTACAATGAGGAGACCCTCGCAGCAGAAGCGCTCTATCGCATTGCCCGCATTCAGTGGTTGCATCTGAATGATACTGTAAGTGCAACGCAAACGTTTGATCAATTACTTGCGACGTATACGGCTGAAGAACTTAATGCCATCGAGCCGCAACTATCAGCAAAAGTCAAGGAAACAATTGGGGTGCTTAAGCGGTTTAAAACAACCTATGATTACAAAGAGGCGACGCGCAAACTCCAAGAATTTGACAAATCAACATTTATTATTTCACTTCATGAAGTCGAGAAGATCCCTGAAGAAGACCGCCCAACCGCATACATCTTTGTGAATGGATTCCAGTCAGCATATCGTGACGGTGATAAGCTTGCGACTGGTGGCGATTTGCTGTGGGAAATAGAAAAGATCGAAAATGAAGGAGTGACACTCAAGAGCGGAACAACAAAAGTGAGACTTAACGCGAACGATCAGCAAGCACAGTCTATTAAAATCAACGCTGCAGGAACTGTAGCGCTTGTCCAACTTGCAGAAATAGACATGAAACGCGAGGTGCACATCACCGTCTCGCCAGTCGCGGAACGCGCATTTACTGATTCTAGTTTCACCTTGCGGATTCCTATCGAAAAAAGGCCATTCGGACTGCCCTTGTTTTCAGATACGCTGACTGAGGAGATTGGCAAAACAGAAAAACTCCTTGTAAAAGTAACGAAGATCATCGATGATGTGACAAAGCTCCATGACTACTGGAAAAAATTCTGTTTCATTACGTTTGGTGTGTTGTTCTTGAAAAACATCGTTTTCACCGGCGGATCAACAGTGGTGGCGAGAAATAAAGTCAACACGATCTACAAGGAACGCTATGCCAACGGGCAATTAGAGGAATGCAAAAACGCAAAATCATATGAAGAATGCATATTCATGATGGAGGACGACTACGAAGCAGACCTCGATCGTGCTGAACAAATTATCGACGAGATAGACGATGATAAGCACAAGTCACTCTTCCAGTCATTGCCAGAAGAATACGATGATGACAGAAAAGATGTGTATTTCTACAGTCGCATGAAAGCAGCACATCCAGACGATGAAGAGATTGCAAGCCAATATTATGCATCAGCCATTGACCTACGAAAGAGAGAAATTGAGCAAGGAGTTTTCCAAACGTTTTACGAGAAAGATAAACTAAAACCATACGAAGCGAATCAAGAAAAAATTGATGCAATAATCGGATCAAGTGACACATTAGCCGCTTCTGGACCAACAAAAAAAGACATTTTCGAAGAGCACAAGCAGGAGATCATCGAATTAGAAAGAAGAGACCGGTTATCGACCGATCTTCATCAGTACTTCACCGACTTGCAAGACGGTAAGGTAAGAGATATTTCCGTTACAGGAGCAAGCGACAAAGATATTCTGAGTAAACTTGCAACGAAAGAGTTTACAACACCACCAGCAACAAATGAGATCAGTAAATTCAATATCCGTACAGACACTGATGGTATGACAAAATATGTGCACTTGGATAACTTTCAAAAACGCGCACTTAGCCGAGCAGAAATTACGGCAAAAGTATTCACAGAAGAAGGAATAACCTACAAGATTGTCGATAAAACCACTATTGAAACTGCCCATAAACCAGAACTAACACTCGTCACTGGTGGTCGTGCAGAGGGAAAAGTGCAGCACTTGACCGTTGATGGCCTGCGTTATCTGGAAGTATCGTACTCAGCGACGGGAAAAGTCGAGAACGTTGATGTCTTTGAAAAGCGCGTAGCTCAAGATCAAATTGGTTCTGGTCATCGGCTTGCAGCATATGAAGACGAGCTGCAAATAGCCCAGCGCTCTGACCAGCTGTTAGCAAAAAAACTCAAAGAAGCACGTGGCTGCGTTGATCAGGCAAACACAAAGCTCACTGGAAGACGATACCAGCGAGGCGAAGTTATCGCAGACTGCGGTCTCAGCCTAGGAACCTATCGTCTCAGCAATGCTGTCCAGGAA
>CAYJLN010000047.1:4284-5603 GCA_964371275.1 Candidatus Woesearchaeota archaeon | reverse complement strand
ATACATCAAACAGCAAATCGATAGTGGTCGTCTTGGCAAAATTCGCTATATGACTGGTTATTTTATGGGGTTCAAACGCGCACGTACTGATGTTGGTGTTACGCATACGGACTCTATTCATTTCTTTGACTTGTTTACTTATTTCCTCGGAAAAAGTCCGCAGTCTGTTATGTCAGTGATGCGCGATTTCTTTGGGCGCGGTCTTGAAGACACGTCAGTCACGTTTTTGAACTATGGCGATACGCTTGCAAAAGTCGAATCTGGGTATTTACCCCCAGGCAATCATCGTACGGTTACCATCATGGGCGATAAAGCAACGCTTGTTTCTGATGTTGTTTCGCAGCAAGTTGAGATTCATGATAATCATCATGAACTCAAGAATGGTACATGGGTTGCTGTTGAAGGTGGCGTTACAAGACCGAAAATTACGCTACAGGAACCGTTGTATCTTGAGCTTAAGCATTTTGTTGAATGCGTTGGCAACCGCCAAAAACCATTGTCTGATGTATGGGTTGGCTACCAGTTAAGCAAAATTGTTGAGGCTGCTGTTCGCTCTGCGAAAGAAAAACGAGAAGTCAGCCTATGAACAAGATTTATGACAATGTCCGTCTTGGACAAGGAACCATCATTCATGATTTTGCTGTAGTTGGCGAATCGCCACGCGATCATCCGGAGAAGCATACTTCAACTACTATTGGCAAGAATTGCACGATAAAGTCGTTTAGCACTGTCTATGCAGGAACGACCATTGGTGATAATTGCATTATCGAATGCGGGGCAGTTATCAGAGAAGGCTGTCGTCTTGGGGATAATGTCTTTGTCGGCAATAATACCCTTCTTCTTCCTTATACGGTTGTAGAAAACAATGTTAAGATTCATACACTTTGTGAGATTGCCGAGTACACCACGCTCAAAGAAGGGAGCTGGATTGGTCCTGGAGTGATTATGGCAAATACCCTTCATCCCAAGGCGACTACCCCTTGCGAGCATAAATTGCAAACAGACAAGGAAGGCGGGCCAGTTGTTGGGAAGCATGCACGTATCGGCCTTAATGCCACTATTAATCCTTATGTAACTATCGGCGATTATGCGCTTGTCGGTTCTGGCGCTGTTGTTACAAAAGATGTTCCTTCCAAAAAAGTTGTTGTTGGAAATCCCGCAAAGGTTATTAAAGATGTTCATGAGCTTACTTGTCCTCATTGTGGTAAACCGCAATACGGAGTTGACTGATCATGACACACATTGCGCTCAGTAAACCGTATATTGATGACGAGATTCGCCAGGGTGTCCTCGCCGCGCTTAATTCTGGACGATATATT
>CAYJLN010000047.1:0-4274 GCA_964371275.1 Candidatus Woesearchaeota archaeon | reverse complement strand
ATACATGCAAACAGTTTGAAACGCAATTTGCACAGTACTTTAGTACTAAACACGCTGTTCTTACGAGTTCGGGAACATCTGCAATCTTTCTTAGTTTGCTTGCGCTTGGCGTGAAACAAGGGGATGAAATTATTGTTCCTGCTCATACTGCCTTTCCTACGATTGAGCCTATCTACCACTTAGGTGCTGTTCCTGTGTTCGTTGAGATTGATGAGCATTCCTTTACTCTTGATCCTCAACAGTTTGATAAGCTTGTTACTCCAAAAACAAAAGGAATCCTTCCCGTTCATCTCTATGGACATGCTGCACCTTTAGACGCTGTTTTTTCCTTTGCCAAGAAACATAACCTTTTTGTCCTTGAGGATGCGTGTCAAGCTCATGGCGCTGAACTTAACGGTAAAAAATGCGGGTCTATGGGTATCACTGGCTGCTTTTCCTTTTATCCTTCAAAGAATATGACGGTTGCTGGCGATGGCGGCATGGTTATTACGAATGATGATGCCCTTGCGAAAAAAATTCGTTTATTGCGTAATCATGGACGGGAAAGCCGCTATGATCATGAGGATGTTGGCTATAACTTACGCTTCAATGAGATGAATGCCGCTGTCGGTCTTGTGCAGCTCCGCCATCTTGATGACTTTGTCGCCAAACGCCGTGCTCTTGCCGAGTTGTATCGAAAACACTTGGTTTTAGTAAAAGAGATTATACTCCCCACGGAAGTTTTTGGGAAGCATTCTTATCATTTATTTGTCATCCGTACTTCCAGACGCGACCAGTTGAAAGAATTTTTAGCACAACACGGCATTGAAACTGAAATCCACTATCCTATTGCCATGCATCAGCAAGGAGGAACAAAAAAAGTTTTTTCAGCACTGAAGCGTGTACTTCCTTCTTTGCCTGTTACTGAGAAAATATGCCGAGAAATCCTCTCTTTGCCTATGCATCCTCAATTAACTGAAGAGGATGTTAAATACGTCGCTGAAACGATTTCTTCTTTTTTTAAGAGCTAGTAAGTTATTACTGAAAAAACCTGTCTAGTGAAGATTTTTTACCTAAGATTTTGTTTGAAACATGTTTTGCCGCCATTGTAGATAGGGGCTGACCGCCAGTCGCAAGTACATGTATTTTATTACCTTCAAATTTAATCAGGGGGATTACTCTTTTTTCACCATATCAAAAATTTAAATTTCAGAACCTTATAAAATTATCTTACTTAATCCGCATCAATTTTACAGCCCATTTTTACCCTAAAGAAAGATTTATAATTGGCTTATTCTATTCGGCTGTAAATGACATTCAGAGAGTATCTCACTATTTTTTTCCAAGACATCACTTCTCTTGGGAGCCTTGTGTTCTATCTGCTTCTTTGTGGGTTCTTCTTCTTACGCGGCGACTATGCAGTCTTCAATCAGCTTCTTTTAGGGTTGTTTTTGCTGTATATAGCGGTTAGTTCACTTCGCCTGATTCACTTTAAGGAACGCCCGAAACATCAGGCATATGGAAATATTTTTGAGAAAATTGACGCTGGTTCTTTCCCTAGCATGCATGCTAGCCGCACGACATTTCTTTTTTTTGTATTACGTTCGTACTTTGACAACACTCTGATTACTCCTGTTCTTGCTCTTTTAGTCCTTCTTACCTGTTATTCTCGCCTCTACTTTGAGAAACATGACTTAAGCGATCTTGTTGCCGGGGTTTTTGTTGGCGGGCTTATCGGCCTTTTTGTTCTTCTTTTTTAGAAATAAATCGCTGTTGCTGAGAGTATCGCCATTGCTATGAGCCCTAGAAGAAACTGTCGGTCTTTGTAGATGAGCTCTGGATGGCGAGGAATGTCAGAGCGCGTATATACTAACTGCACATATCTGAATATTAAGAACACAAAAATAGGCAATGTGTAAATAATCTTCTGATGTTTTGCCAAAAATGAATAGAGGGCGAAGCAGACGATGAGAATTGTTGTTGATGAGGTCATTAAACTCTTTGAGAACTCTCCGCTGTAGAATGTTAACGTTTCTCTATGCTCCTCTGGTTTTTTTAAGGCATTGCTTTCTGAAATTCTTTTTCCAAGAGAGAGAAATATAGACAAGAAAAAAGTCCCAATAATCAGCCAGGGGCTAATGTCAGTGTTAATAATAAATGTCCCACTGATTGCCCGAATCACAAAATTTACAGCGATTGCTAAGATGTCGATCAGTGGTTTAGTTTTGAGCGAGAGTGAATACCATAAAGTGATCAGAAATAATGTCACCACAGACATAAAGAACAGAGGTCCTAACCAGTATCCTATGAGTCCTCCGGCAACGAGAAGCATCGTTGCAAGTATGATCGCAGTAGCGCTGCTTATTGTTCCTGCTGCGAGCGGCCTTTTTCTTTTTTCAGGATTTAACCGATCTTTTTCCCGGTCAAGGAAATCATTGATGATGTAGTTCCCTGATGAGATCAAGGAGAGCGCTACGAAACCAATAAGAACCATCACGAGCTTTTGCAGATCGAAGAGTTCTTCTTTGAAAAAAATTGCGATAAAAATGACTAGATTTTTGTACCACTGCTGTGGTCTACAGAGTTTTATCAATTCGCGTACAGACCCCATAAAACGCCATTTGACCCATATCTTTATTAAATCTTCTCTTTGTAGGGCTTCTATGCGTCCCTCAGCAAAGCATATTTTGCTTCTTGGAGGTGCAGGCTTGGTTGGTTGTAATCTTGCGTGCCTTCTCGTTAGCAAGGGCTATCGTGTTACCGTTGTTGATCGTAATGTTCATAATCTTCGTCTTCTTTCTGATGCATGCCCGTCGATTACTGCTGTTCCCATGGATATTGTTGACAGCGATATTCTTCCGTATGTTCAAGATGCTGATGTTGTTGTTCAGTTGCAGGCACAAATCATGTCATTAACGCCAGACCATTTTTCACGGAACAACGTGGCATCTGTTGAGCGCGTTTTGACTGCATGCAAGAACGCGAAGACTCGGCATTTAATTCACCTCAGCTCTTCAGTTGTTATTTCTGCAAGTCATGATGTGTATACTGAGACGAAACGAAAAGGAGAACAGCTGGTGCAGCACTCGGGAGTTCCTTACACTATTTTACGGCCACCGTTGATGTATGGGTGTTTTGATGCTAAGCATCTTGGGTATCTCACGCGATTTTTATTGAAGAGTCCTGTCTTTCCACTGCCCGGATCGGGTCGCTATATGCGGCAACCGCTGTATGTTATGGATCTTTGCCGTATTATCTTGACCCTTATTAGACGCCCAGCGAAAAATAAAATGTACACGATCATTGGAAAAGAACGCATTAATTTTGTTGATCTGATGAAGACGATCGCTCAGGTCCATCATGTTCGACGACTGTTCCTTCCACTTCCACTTCCTGTATTTACTTTTTTGCTTCGATTGTACGCCGTTATTACGCGAAAACCGCCGTTTACTGCAGACCAGCTTCGCGCATTGACTGCTGGCGATGATTTTCCGGTGACGTCATGGGAAAAAGAGTTTGGTGTTACGTACACTCCTTTTCGTCAGGCTTTACAAGACATGACGTCTAGCCAGTATGCGTCCACTAGTATCCGCATGCGTGTCCCTCACTAGCCCCTCGGAAGCTTTAAAAGAAATCCTCCTTTCGGTTTTTATGATCAAACGCGATAAAACAGTCTTGATTACTGGTGGCGCAGGTTTTTTAGGCATTAATCTTTGCCGTTATCTCTACAAAAAGGGCTACCGTCTTCGTATTATTGACCTTGCGCCTTTTGATTATCTTGATATGAAGGATCATGTTACGGTTATTCAAGGAGATATTCGCAATGTTTCTACTTTAGAAAACGCCATGCGTGGCGTTGATTACGTGGTTCATACTGCTGCAGCGCTTCCTCTCTGGTCGAAGCAGGATATCTTTTCGACGGATATTGATGGGACGCGCAATGTTCTCGAGCTTGCGTTACACCACAAGATTGAACGAGTGATCCATATCTCGTCTACTGCCGTGTATGGCATTCCTGATCACCATCCTCTTGTCGAATCTGATCGTTTACACGGGGTTGGGCCTTATGGAACTGCGAAGGTCAAAGCGGAACGTCTGTGTGAACAGTACAGACAAAAACTTTGCGTAACGATTCTTCGTCCTAAGTCTTTTGTTGGGCCTGAACGACTTGGCGTGATGGCCATTTACTACGACTGGTTTAGTCGAGGTAATAAGATCACCCCCATTGGTACAGGGAATAACCGGTATCAGCTTATCGATGTCGATGATTTCTGTGCAGCTATCTTTTTGTGTTT
>CAYJLN010000046.1:0-5812 GCA_964371275.1 Candidatus Woesearchaeota archaeon | reverse complement strand
AGATTTCAGAAGTTTTTTCCTCAATCCAAGGTGAAGGAAAAACTAACCAAAAAATAAACAATATATTTTCTATGACGGACCTCCATTTGCAACTGGACTGCCGCATTATGGCCATATCTTAGGCCTAACAAGCAAAGATGTCTTCCCACGATACTGGACCATGAAAGGGTATCGTGTTGAGCGACGCTGGGGGTGGGACTGTCACGGGCTGCCAATTGAAAATATCGCTGAAAAAGAACTGGGCATCAAAGAAAAAAAAGACATTGAAACGATGGGCGTTGCTAAATTTAATGAATTTTGTCGCTCAAAAGTTCTCTGGTTTGTTGCAGAATGGCAGAAAACAGTCAGACGAATGGGGAAATGGATTGAATTTGATAATGCCTATAAAACAATGGACAACGACTACATGGAATCTGTCTGGTTTCTCTTTAAAAAACTCTATGATGAAGGATATGTTTATCAAGGGAAAAAAATTTTGCTCTATTGCCCTCGCTGTGAAACTCCTCTAGCAAGCTCAGAAATTGCTATGGATAATAGTTATAAGTCTATTACAGAAAAAACAGCAATCGTTAAATTTAAACTGAAAAACCAGTCAGCCACATTCTTTCTGGCATGGACCACGACACCATGGACATTGATTGGGAATGTTGCCCTTGCTGTCAATACAAAGCTAATGTATGCGAAAATTCGAGTCGGCAAAGAAAAATTTATTCTCGCAAAAGACCGGTTACAGGAAATAAAAGAAACATATGATGTTCTTGAAGAAATGAAGGGCGAAAAACTAGTGAATATAGCATATGATCCACTCTACCATATTCCTGCGGATAAAAAAGGACATTACGTCATTAATGGCGGTGATGAAGTTTCTGCAACTGAAGGAACTGGCATTGTCCATATGGCATTATACGGGGAATTTGACTATGAGATGGTCAAGAAATATGATTTGCCGATCATTCAGCATGTAAGCAAGCAAGGGAAGATCGCACAGGGGCCAGAAGAATTTAGAGATCTCTGGTTCAAAAAAGCAGACGCCAAAGTGCTCGAAGATCTGGAAAAAAGAGAGTTGCTAGTGAAAGCAGAGAATTACACCCACGAGTATCCCTTTTGCTATCGCTGCGATACGCCTTTGTTCTACAATGCACTCGATTCATGGTTTATCAATATTCAAAAAATAAAAGATAAAGTTATCCAAAAAAATAAAGAAATTAAATGGTATCCAGAACATTTGCAAGAGGGGCGATTTAAGAATGTCTTAGAGACTGCTCCTGATTGGAATGTGTCTCGTAATCGATTCTGGGCGACACCGCTTCCAATCTGGAAATGCAGCTGTGGTGAAATGAAAGTCATCGGAAGTATAGAAGAGTTACGAAAACATGGCGTAGAAAAAATTCCTAAGGAACTAGATCTCCATAAACATACTGTTGATGCAATCCATTTCAAATGCGCGAAATGTAAGGGTATAATGACAAGAATACCAGAAGTCATGGATTGCTGGTTTGAATCAGGAAGCATGCCGTATGCGGCAAAACACTATCCATTCGAAAACCAAGAATGGTTTAAAACGCACTTCCCCGCAGATTTTATCTCCGAGTACATCGCGCAAGTACGGACATGGTTCTATTATATGCACGTCCTAGGAGTGTTACTGTTCGATAGACCGCCATTCAAAAATGTAGTCGTCACAGGAACGATTCTTGCGTCTGATGGAAGGAAGATGAGCAAATCAAAAGGCAACTTTCCCGATCCAGCAGATATTTTCGATAAGTATGGCGCGGACGCCTTGCGTTTTTATCTCATGAACTCCAATTTAATGCGTGCAGAGGACCTTAATTTTAATGAAGCCGCATTAAGCGAGGTATACAAAAAAGTCATTCTTATCCTTTCCAATGTAACAAGATTTTATGAAGAATACGTACATCAATCAGTGAGCGAAGTTCAATCGTCTCATATTTTAGACAAGTGGATTGTAAGTAAACTTAATCTTCTGATCCGAGACGTAACAAACAGCATGGATGATTATAATACCGTTACATCCTGCAATCGCATCAGCGAATTCATCAATGAATTATCGACTTGGTATGTGCGAAGAAGCAGGGATCGGTTTAATTCAGAAGGAAAAGAAAAACAAGACGCAATCAATACGCTCGGATATGTTCTCGTGAATCTTGCAAAAATAATTGCCCCAATTATGCCGTTTATTGCAGAAGATATCTACCAAGTTTTCAAGACAAGAAAAGAATCGGTGCATTTAGATGATTGGCCAGTCTATGATGAAAAAAGAACTGTTCTTAAGATAAATGAAGAAATGAAAAAAACAAGAGAGATAGTAAGTTTGGCATTAGAAGAACGAAATAAAATACAAATACCTGTTCGACAGGTTTTGGCAAAGCTTGAAGTGACGGGCGCAACTCTCGGAAATGCGTACCTCGATATCATTAAAGAAGAGATCAATGTAAAAACAATCGAGCTCAAGAAAGGAGAAGTGCTGCAAGTAAAATTAGACACAAAAATAACGCCAGAGCTAGAAAAAGAAGGGTATGTCAGAGAATTAACGCGAAAAATCCAGGATTTAAGAAAGAAAGCAGGATTAAAGAAGGAAGATAAAATCTCTTTAGTGATAGACTCAGTATATAACCTTTCAAGCCACCAAGAAGAGATAAAGAAAAAGGTTGGCGCAACAAGTATAAACTTCACCAAAATAGACAAAGAGTATAAGCATGTTTCCAAAGAAAGAATTAAAGACCACCAATTCCACATTGGGTTGACCAAAAAACAACAAAAACACACGTAAAACTGTGGCTTCTAAGTAAAAGTGTCCTTTATAAATAGATTTAAAAAGGCTTCTATATTGGGTATAAAAGAGAACTACAGGGGGTTATGGTATGGTAAAAAAACGAAAATGGGAAATTAAAATACAGAACATAGTAGTGTCGTCTTCTCTTGAAAAGGACATCCCCCTCATTAAACTCGCTGAAGCATTGCCTAATACTGAATATAACCCAGAACAGTTCCCTGGCCTCGTTATGCGTATCAAAGAGCCAAAAACCTCTGCATTAATTTTTAGCTCAGGAAAGATCGTCTGCACAGGAGCAAAATCCCTTGCGAAAGTACGAGAATCCGTCAAAAAAATCATCCAAAATATTGAAAAAATCAAGGTAAAAATCACGGTAGACCCAAAAATCCAGGTGCAAAATATGGTTGCATCAGGATCAGTCGGTATGGACCTAAATCTCAATTATCTTGCGTTAAATCTGGAAAACACAGAGTATGAACCGGAACAGTTTCCTGGTCTAGTCTATAAATTGCCAGGCACACGAGCCACTTTTTTACTCTTCAGTAACGGAAAGATCGTCTGCACAGGCACGACATCAGAGAAAAAACTGAAAGAAGCAGTGGAAAAGGTTGTGAAAATTCTGTCCAAGACAAACAAGCGATAGTTTTCAAGGACCACACAAAAGTATTTAAAGAATACCTCCATCAAAAATCGCCACGGGGGTGACGATGTGGCTGATGTTCAGGAGCTGCTCAACAAATTCAAAGAGTTCATAGAGACGAACTACCAATACCAGCTGAACGATCTCATCAAAAAGGGCGCACATTCTCTAATAATCTCTTTCTCTGATCTTATTGAATTTGATCCAGAACTTGCAGAGCTTATTCTTACCGAACCAGAAGAAACAATCAAAGTCTTCGAAGTTGCTACACAGCAATTTGAGATGGCGGAAAAACTCGACATTCGTGTCCGCTTAGCAACACTACCTAAATCACAAACAGTTAAAGTTAGAGATATTCGCAGCGAACATATCAACAAAATAATTGTTCTCGAGGGAATAGTGCGTCAAGCATCTGATGTAAGACCGCAAGTGGTTTCTGCAAAGTTTGAATGCCCTGCATGTGGAACCTCTATCACGATCCCACAACTAGAGCAACAATTTAGAGAACCGTCTCGGTGTTCATGCGGTCGACGTGGGCGTTTCAAACTTATTCACAAAGATCTTGTTGACAGTCAGCGTCTTGTTATCGAGGAATCACCAGATGCATTAGAAGGCGGAGAGCAACCAAAACGTCTCTCAATCTTTTTGCGTGAAGACCTCGTTGAACCAAAAATGGAAAAGCGAACGACGCCAGGATCAAAAATCCGTGTGATTGGTCTCGTCAAAGAAGTCCCGGTTCCGTCAAAGACAGGTGCGCCATCGACGCGCTTTGATCTTGTTGCCGAGGCGAATAACATTGAGCTGATCGAAGAAACCTATGAAGATATCGTAATTTCTGAGGAAGATGAAAGAAAAATCAAGGAGCTAGCAAGCGACCCCAAGATTTATGAGAAATTCATTAGCTCAATGGCCCCGTCAGTATTCGGTCATGAGGATATCAAAGGAGCGTTAGTGTTGCAGCTCATGGGAGGCATTCGCAAAGAACGGAGCGATGGAACCTCGGTAAAAGGAGATATACACGTTCTTCTGGTTGGTGACCCAGGCGCAGCCAAATCAACCATCTTAATGTTTATGTCAAAAGCAGCACCAAAAGCGCGATATGTCGCCGGAAAAGGGGCGTCAGCAGCAGGTATTACAGCAACCGTCGTGAAAGACGAGTTCATGCGTGGCTGGGCTCTTGAGGCAGGAGCAATTGTTCTTGCAAATGGAGGGTTCCTCTTACTTGATGAGATGGATAAAATGACGCCCGAGGATACGTCTGCACTCCACGAAGCGCTTGCTCAACAAACAATAACTATCGCACAAGCAAACATTCAGGCAACCTTGCGTGCACGTACCTCATTGCTTCAGCAGCAAACCCTAAGTTTGGTCGCTTCGATCCCTACCAACCAATTTCGTCACAAATTGATATGCCGCCAACGTTGATCAATAGGTTCGATCTTATCTTCCCTGTGCGCGATCTTCCAAGCAAAGAGAAAGATTCCAAGATTGCAACGCACATTCTCGAAATGCATCAGCAAACAAAAGAGAGAATACCGGATATTTCTATGGATCTGATCAAAAAATATGTTGCCTATGCGCGCCAGCGCGTCATCCCAAAACTCAGCACAGAGGCAGTTGATGAGCTGAAGAAATTCTACGTCGATCTGAGAAATTCAACGACTGTTGGTGACGAAAGCATTAGGCCTATTCCGATCTCAGCGCGTCAACTTGAAGCGCTCGTCCGCTTGAGCGAAGCATCAGCACGCGTACGACTGTCAGAAAAAGTAACGCGTCAGGATGCAAAGCAAGCAATCTCAATCTTGAAATACTGTCTTGTCCAAGTCGGTGTTGATCCACAGACTGGCCAAATTGATATCGACCGCATTTCGACAGGCATCCCCGCATCAGAGCGCAATAAAATTGCCATTGTTCAAGAGATTATTAGGAACCAGGAGAAAAAAGGGAAAAAAACAATCCCTATCGAAGATATTATGGCAGATGCCATCGAAAAAAATATGACCGAATCCCAAGTAGAGGAGATTATTGATCGCTTGAAACGCGAAGGCGCAATCTACGAGCCACGTCGAGGATTTGTAAGTGTGCTCTAAGGAAGATATATAAAACAACGCCTCTAAGAATTAAAAATGTTCAATCGCGATACTGCCTATAAAGTCTGGATTTATCAATTGGTAAACGGATTATTTACAAGCACAGTAAACGCCGCAGACGGCAGTATTCGTAGCCAAATTCAAGTCGATAACTTGTCTGTATCACGGGTTAATATTATTGCGACGGTAACTGAGTTGTATCTCGATAATGAAAGGCAATTTGCATCAATAACCCTCGACGATGGTTCAGCGGCAATGCGAGCAAAGTCGTTTAAGGAAAACCTCAAA
>CAYJLN010000045.1:0-6173 GCA_964371275.1 Candidatus Woesearchaeota archaeon | reverse complement strand
GTCATTCCATGAGAATACGAAAGGTGTATGTGTATTAACGATGAAAAAGAAACAAATAGCTCCTCAGCAGCGTGCAACCGTGCCTTCTGCATTTGATTATTGCGCGATTGCAGACTCGGTGAAGAAACGGCTACTTGACAAAGGCACTGATCATGTTGTTGTTCATGCTGTT
Source organism: Candidatus Woesearchaeota archaeon (assembly GCA_964371275.1). Classification (GTDB taxonomy): domain Archaea; phylum Nanobdellota; class Nanobdellia; order SCGC-AAA011-G17; family UBA489; genus CAYJLN01. The sequence goes on along the minus strand of CAYJLN010000045.1, from coordinate 6,001 downwards.
AGTGAGCAGAGCACGCAACTGAAGTTTTCGAATAATCGTATGAGTGTCTTGCAGAGTTGGGATACTGTCGATATAGGGGTCTTTATTGCGCTGAAGAAGAAAATTGCTTCGACGTCGATCAAGGATTTTGAGCCGAAGAAAATTGATCAGGCTATTGACGAGCTGCTCAGATTTACGCAGAAAATTCCTCCTAATCACGAGTTCATGGGTATTGCCAAAGGTCCCTGCTCGTATCCGAAGATTGATCACTTGTATGATTCTAAAAGCAAGGACATGAGTCCTGTTGATTTCGTGGAAGCGTCCATTAACAAGGCGCTTGAGATGGGAGCAAAGCGGTGTGCTGGTCTGGGAGAAATTGAATATATCCATCATTATGTTACTACCTCTGGCGGCATTGAGACGGAAGAGCAGATGTCGTCGTTTAATCTCTCGCTTCGTGCTCTTCTCGATAAATATGCAACAGGACATTCAACGTTCACGTCTCGCACGTGGAACGGCTTTGACTATCTTTCCGCTGCTGAAGAAGCAGGACGCATTGCACGAGACAGCAAGAATCCAACAGCTGGCAAGGCTGGACAGTTTGATGTGATCTTTAGTCCTCTTGCTTTTGCACCATTACTTGATCAGATTGGCGGCTCTGCCTCCATTTTTAGTGTCGAGTCAGGACTTTCTTTTTTTACGGACGTCATGAACAAAACCGTTGCGCCGTCTTTTGTGACCATTTATGACGATGCGACGTTCCCTGGAGGAATTGGCTCTGGCATGTTTGATGCTGAAGGACATCCGAGCCAGCGAACGCCTATCATTGAGAAAGGAGTGTTCAAGAATTATTTGCATAATACTTCTACAGCAACGCGATACAAAACAAAAACCACAGGCAACGCCGGGATGATCTCTCCTGACCCGCGCAATATCAGGCTGGTTGAAGGGAAAGAGAAAAAAGAAAATTTATTCTCGCAGGTGAAAAACGGCTTATGGATTACTAATACCTGGTATACGCGATTCCAGAATCATTCGACTGGCGAATTTTCGACGATTCCTCGCGACGGCATCTTCTGGATTAAAAACGGTAAAATCGAGAAACCTGTTAAAGAAATCCGTATTAGCGAGACGATGGGAGCTATCTTAAAAAATATTGCTGGACTGGCTCGAGATGCGAAAAATATCATTAGCTGGGAAGCTGAAGTACCTTCACGACTGCCGTATGTTCTGGTTAAAAATGTGAATATTACGAAACCAGTTAAAGACGATACGGGCGCTTAAGCTTCTTGATCGGGTCGTCTCGCCAGTAGGGAGGCATGAGTTCTGCATTATCGGTAAATCCATACATTTTTGCAGAATCATAGCCATTTTTTTCAACTGACGGCTCGTATGCGATTCCACTTATATACGGCCTGTTCTTTTGTCTGTAGAGCATGGCTATTGATAAAAACAGTAAACATATAAATCTTCTTTTCCCGAGTTTCTCATTACGGGCCTGTAGTTTAACGGATAAAATTTAGGGCTTCGGCATGTGCTGAGAATGAGAAGAATACGCTTCGACGTCGCCCATGGAGACACCCTAGGATCCAGGTTCGAATCCTGGCGGGCTCGGATTTTTATTTGCCGTCGCCACTAATCGTGTCTTCTTTAATCTGTACATCTGCCTATAGAAATCCTTTTAATAAACAAAAATATTATTTTTTTATGTCCAAACCATTATCATGCTTTCCTTCTTCCTCATTCTCCCGTTGGCACGAACCACAAGAACCACTTGAAAAACGCGTTGCTCGTCTCAAAGAATCTCTTGATCGAACGCCAAACGAACCTTTCGTCGTCATTACTCGAAGCGAGTATATTGAGGGATGCACCGGCTTTGGACATCCAGGATTTTATGGTTCTGATATGACGCTGCAAGTTGGTGTACGTAATGGGCCGCCCCGCTATGACAAAAAGAACGCAACGATTGTTTTGCCTACTGCGGCGTATGTTGAACGCGATAGGAGAGAACAGGATCTTTTTGTGTGGAAACGCCATGATGGACCGTTAAACATTGGTCCTGAATGGACGCTCCATCTTAACCAACCTTTTCCTGAACGTCATGGAGAGGAAATCCGCTCACGCGACTACTCTGACTTTAGCAGGAGTTTACGCATCATTTCTGGTGCGAAGCATGTTCCCCTCTATTTTGCTACTGCTTGTTCAGACGAGTTCTACGATCTCTGGATTAAAGAAACAGGAGTCGACGCGAAATTGAAAGAACTCCAAGAAAGAGATAATCCGCGCCTCGCAACTTATACGGCAGCACTTGTCTCTCTTGGGCATCCTCTTGCACCTCCGTTACAACGTATTTATGACCACTTCACTCTCAAAAAAAGAAAAAATATTATTCTCGCTATTGAAAAACTCTGTGCTAAAGATCTTAGTCTCGAAAGAAATATCGCCGAGCAATACGTCCGCGTCGGGAAGTATGAGGAATATGACGAACGAAGTCGATTAGTTACGAAGGAAGACGTTGATCATTTCACCCACCATGAGCGTGAAGAACGGAAACAAATTAGAAAAGATCTTGCTGTTCGCGCAAAAGAAGGAATATCGCTCGGACTTCATAAGGGAGATCTTGTTGTTCACAGCCGTCACACTGGCATTCCTATCGATCTTCCTGCTACCTTCACTTATCTTCAGCAACGGTATGGCATCGAATTGAATGACTCTCGTTCCTAAATATTGCTGAATAATTTGAGAATTGGCGCAGACCATAATTTTAGTTTGAATCCGACGAGTTCGAGAATCACATACGTAAAGAGTAGATAGATCACTACTAGCGTGATGACGGTCATAGTAATGATATTGATCACTTTGTTTCTGTTCTTTTTGTATTCATCAAGCGTGCAAATTCCTTTTCTTCTGAAGTAAAAGAACAGAGCAAGAAGCGCAAAAACCAACCCTGCGCCACGAAATGCCCATTTGTAGGTTCCATAGAGAAGATCGCCTAGTGACGCTGCAAAGGCAACGCTACTAAGGCCAAAAAGCACAAGGATCACTGGAGTTAAGCAGCACAAGGAGGCAATGACCCCTCCAATTGAGGATATAAAAAATAACTGTTTTTTCTCTTTTTTGTTAGTGTGTGATTGCATCTTTTTTTACTGTTTACTGCTTTTAAATAGATTTCGTTAAGAGTTCCTTCTTGAAAACCTTTAAATAACCACGGCGTGTTCTCTCTGCCTATGAAAAATAAGGCGAAAAATGCTGATCACGCACCTGACGAGCAGCCAGAAGCGTTGACCGCAAAAAAAGACGTGGATTTCTCTGAATGGTACAATCAAGTGCTTTCTGTAGCAGGCGTTCTTGACAAGCGTTATGATGTCAAAGGCATGTATGTCTGGCTGAATTATGGATTTGAGTTGATGCGCCAAATTCGGATGTACTGGGATCAGATTTACCGTGAAGCTGGCATCAAAGAAATGTACTTTCCTCTTCTTGTTCCGTTATCGTATGCGCAGATGAACAAAAGCTGGTTTGACGGGTTTAAAGACGAGGCATTCTGGGTCAAAGGCGCAAAAGAAGAAAAGGCGCAGCATATTTTACGACCAACTGGCGAGCCTGCCATTTACCCCATGTTTAAGCTCTGGACACGAACGCATGGTGACTTACCTATCCGCATGTATGAAACGGTGTCGAGCTTCCGTTATGAAACGAAGCATACCAGACCAATTATCCGAGACCGTGAAATTACGATGTGGTTTGAGATCCATACTGCCCATGCAACCAAAGAAGAAGCAGAACAGGAAGTGAAGCTGCATGAAAAACTATACTCGATGATTTGGAAACGGCTAGCACTGCCGCATCTTCGCGTTCGCAAGCCACAATGGGAATGTTTCCCTGGCGCTATAGGGGCTTTTGAAGATTATACGATCATGCCCAATGGAAAGGCGATGGAAAATGGATCAATTAACAATCTTGGGCAAGCCTATGCAAAAGAATTCGGCATCACGTTTAAGGACAAAGCTGGGAAAGAACAGCATGTCTGGCAAGTCTGCACCGGAAATGGCGCGAGATATCTTGCTGCTGTTATCAGCATCCATGGCGATGACAAAGGACTCGTGATTCCGCCAGTAATTGCCCCCATTCAAGTCGCCATTGTTCCGATTTACTACAAGGACGATAAAGAGACAATTATTGCGAAAGCACTGGATCTAGCGAGGCACCTTGTCAGCGAAGGTGTACGCGTCCACGTTGATTTGCGCGAGGATACGCCGGGAAGCAAGTTCTATGACTGGGAGATTAAGGGCATTCCTCTTCGTATTGAGCTTGGTCCACGAGACGTACAAAACAATGCTTTCGTTCTTGCGCGACGAGATACGGGAAAGAAAGAAACGGTGAAGCAGAGTGATCTCATCAAAGCGGTTCGTTCATCACTTGACCAGATACAGCATGATCTTTATGTACATGCAGAAAAACAGTTTAAAAGCCATCTTGTCCACGCGACTGATATCAAAAAGATTGTCTCTCTTGTTAACGACCAAAAAAAAGTTGTTCAGTGCTTCTGGTGCGGCTCAGAAAAATGTTATGATACTGTCAAAGAGCTTGGCGAAGGCATTGATCCTTTTGGTACTGATGTGACGAACACGAAAGAAGGAATCTGTATTGTATGCGGGAAGAAAGCAAAAGAACTCCTCTGCATCTCTAATACGTACTAATACGCATCTGAAAAGACACCAATAATCCATAAGAAGAATTTCGCGTAGAACGGAACGTTTTGCACGCTTACTGGCACTTGTTCATCGCGCTCATACAATTTTCTTTTCTCATCGGTATATGACAAGTGTAGCGTTAATCCATTAGCCATATTCCGCCCATTGGTTTCTATGCTGATGTCTTTCGACCCTTCAAATGAGGGGAAGTTGATCTCATCTGTGCCGATGCCGATTTTTAATGATAATACGCGCGTTTTTGACGTTACGGTAAATTTAATCACCGCATCTTCACCATACTCAATTTCTCTTGGTTTGATATCGGTAATGAGCACTTCTGGAAGCTGAATTACATTTAAATCGATGTACTCGTAGTTTACTTTTTCCGAATCTTCTACGACGGCAAGAATACGGCCACTTTCTCGTACTTGAATCATAAACTGCTCTGTTTTTATTTCTCGTGGCTGGATAAGCAACGAGCGACATTCTTCTTTCAGACAGAGATTAAGCTGCGCTGGCTTTTCCTGTTTATTCGTCAGCTGACAGGTAATTAACGCGTTGTCGTTTGTGTAATACAACACTTGGTCTTTGTCGCAGTGAATAGTAATCCCTTCAAAGAGATTCTTTTCTTCGCGTTCTGCATGAGAGTAGGCGATGCTTTCTGCTTCAATCTGCTTGAGAACGGGATACTCTTGGGCGTAGACAATCTCCGATGTTGCTGCATTGTTAAATGAAGAACTGACTTCAATCGTGGAGGTATAAATAAACCCAGGCTCCACTGATTCTGGAATCTTGACAATCCAGGGAACAATTTTCGTTTCTTCCGGACCAAGAAGGACTTCTTTCGTGTTTTTTTCTGTGAGCGGTGGTGCTTTTTTCACGATGATTGACGTTGAGACATAATAGGGCTCATTATTTTGAACTGTCACTAAAACAGGAACATAGCTTCCAGGACCGACTGAACGCCTGAATGGCTCGACAGAAATGGTGACGGGAGACTCGACATGAGCTCCTGTTTTTTGCAGTATCGTGTCTATCTTGATTCCTTCTATCTTCACGTCAACGCCTGTTGATTGCCAACTGTATTCTACGGACGGCGTTCCTGAATCAAAATCGTCTTTTAATTCGACATGCGACGGGCTGATCCATCCATACTGCCCAAAAGTCACATCAAAGGGAACCCAATCGTACCCGGGGAGGTACACTTCTGCCCAGCCATGCGGACCCCACTGATAGTCTAAGTTACTATAGACTGTTCCTGAAACAAACCGCGCAGGAATGCCGATTGATCGTACCATGGAAATAAACAAATTTGTCAGCTCGTCACA
>CAYJLN010000044.1:3119-6559 GCA_964371275.1 Candidatus Woesearchaeota archaeon | reverse complement strand
TCAATTAATTTCACGACTTCGTCAACTCGCCAGCTTTTTCCAGTGCCAATGTTAAACGTGGTTTCTTTTCCTCTGTAGTCAACTGCTTTGATGATTGCTTCGACGACATCATCAACGTACACATAGTCCCTCGTTGTTGCTTTTCGCTGTAGCCTTAATGTGTTCTTTACGTTCAGTGCGTTGATTGCCATAGGGATAAAGAATTTTTTTTGCTGTCCCGGTCCATAGCAATTAAACACGCGTAATATTATGCAAGAGACCCCGTGCTCTTCACTATATGCTTTACAGAGATCTTCCCCTAGTGATTTGCTTCTTCCGTAGGCATTGTTAGGGTTTCTTTCGTCACTTTCTTCTGCCGTCTCTTTTTTTTGGTCGCCGTAAACGGCACAGGTTGACATGAAAATGAATTTTGCTTTTTTTTCTTTACTGCACTCGAGTGCGTTTAATGTTCCCCGTATATTTGTTTCGTAGACTTCGTATTCACTCTTTGTTTTTCTTGGTGTAAAAATTGCTGCAAGATGAATAATGCATGAGAGTTCTTCGTTTACAGTGAACGGTTTTCTGACATCTTGCGGATACAGAATAACCGGCATTCCGTGTTCTTGTAGCTTTTTAACAAGATGACTTCCAATGAAGCCAGTTCCGCCGGTAATCAAAATTTTTCCTTGGTGGTTATTCTTCATGCGAAAGTGCGCTGAGCCTACGAAGAACGGATTCTTTTCCATGATATTGCTGCAGATATTCTCTGTACCATTTGATTGTTTTTTTCAGTCCTTCATCTAGGCTTATTTTTGGCGACCATCCGAGCATTTCTCTTGCTTTTTTGTTGTCTGCGCACATTCTCCAGATTTCCGTTGGGCGATATGGCAGGCCCCCAATGAGCAACTCTGACTTCGATTCCGTGAGTTCGTGGATTTTTTTTACTAGATCACGAATCGCTACTTCTTGTCCGCACCCAATATTAATAACTTGTCCTATTGCTTTGTCTTTTGTTGCGGCGAGAAGCATTCCATCGACCAAGTTTGACACGTAATTGAATTCCCTTGTTTGTTTTCCTTCTGTTGTCTTGATTTGTTTTCCTAGAAGACAATTTATAATGAGCTCGCCTATCACTGCCCGTGCGCTTTGGTATGGCCCGAATGCATTGAATGGCCGAACGACGGCGATTGGCAAATTTTTAACATGTTGCTTCATGCGGCAGTAGAGTTCTCCCGCATATTTTCCTACCGAATAGGGGGAGATTGGCTGAGGGTTCATGCTTTCTGTGAAAGGCACCGCTGTTTGATAGCCGTACACTTCTGATGTTGAAATATAGACAAACCGCTTGAATCCGTCGTACGCTTCAATTACGTTTGCCGTTCCCTTTCCATTTGAGTCTAGTGCTTCTGAAACGTGTGTAAAACTGTCCCCCACATGATTATAAGCGGCAAGGTGGAAAATAATCTCTGGTGCAATTTCTTTGATTTGTTTTAATGAGTCTATATTTCTAATATCCGCTTCGACTACATGGATATTGTCCCATATATCAAGCAAACGAACATTATCTATCGTGCTGTTGTATTTGGTGAGAATGTGGACTTCTGCTTTTTCTTGGACGAGTCTTCTGGTCAGATGAGATCCGATGAATCCAGGCGCTCCTGTCACTAAAACTTTTTTTCCTTTCATGGTTATTCTTCCTTGTATGTGTAGAACTGAATCAGTTCTTTTTCAGCGTTTTCTTTTTCAGCATTTGTGTTGAACGTAATCTGTAGTCCTTTGTGCTCATATACGTGAAGTAACCCCATTTTCGATAGTTTCTTGAAGAACGTCACGAGTCCTTCCCCGTCTTTCATCGCGAGAAGATCTGGCGTTATGTGTTTAAATGCGTCGTTTTCAAATATAATGTGTCCAATGTAATAGTTTAGTATTGGTTTCTCTTCGAAAGAGGTACATTTTCCTGCGTCATCATAGAATACGAGACCAAATGGGCTCTTAATTTTGGCTACGAGTATTGTGGCGATACTTTTTTTTGCTTCATGGTACTTGATTAGGTCGTTGAGATCAATGTCCGTTATCGTATCTGCATAGGAGATCATCATGCGCCCGTTTGTTTGATCTTTGGTGTCCCAAATTCTTTTCAGCATGCTTGCGTCTTCACCAGACTCCGAGAAGGTTACTTTATGATTTTTACCTTTGAAATGTTCTTTGATCAAATGCCCTTTATGCCCTATACAGAGAACAAATTCTTTTAACCCTTTTTTTTCGTACAAGTCGATAACGTGCTGTAGGACTGGTTTTCCTTGTATTGGGATGAGTGGTTTTGGCGTCTCTTCAGTTAGCGGCATGAGCCGTTTTCCTTTTCCACCGCACAAAATGACAACTTTCATGTTCGTACTGTCTTCCCTACTTTTTCTTTATAAACTGATCGTTTACCTGCATTGTAGCCCCGTTTTTGTTGCGTTGTTTATGTATACTATTATTTAGTAGTTACATTAGTAACGTTTATAAATATATTCATTCTTTTCTGTTTATGACTCGTCTTCCCCGCGCGCTTATTGCCCGCCATTTTATTAATGGACAACAATCCCTCGAGACCTGTATTGAGGGGATTTCTCTTCTCTGCGCAGCAAAAGAATTTCCTGCAGCTAAGGACGCCGACTTTGAGTTTGGGCTTAAATTGACGGTTGATCATCGTCTTTCTGACTCTGCTGGGGGCAATGCTGTTCTTCGCGAGGCGCGCTCTCTTTACCATCGTCTTCCTCCAGACTTTTGGTATCTCTATGACCCGAAAGATCGTGGGTCTGGAACGAGCTACAAACAAGTTGTTTTTAATCCGACGTTTTCTTCAGGCCTTGTTGTTCTTGCAGACCTCGATGCGTTCACTCCTCGTAGCGACGATGCTTTCCAACGCATTGCCGACCTTACCGATAAGGTAGAAAAAAACAACGCTCTCTTTGGTATGGGAGCACGTGATCAGCCTATTGCGCTGGCTCGACACCCTAGCAATAGTACGTTACGATGTATCCATGAGTTATACCACTCTTTGGCTATTGCCTTGCTTACCGGTCCCAGATCCCTTCTTGTTGATGGCAACGCATCCTCGGAGGTTACTCCTGCGTACGCTGCTTTTGGTGAAAGTACTACTGGTCTCTGGGTCATGAATCGCAGTCATTCTCGCTCTTCTGATTTCGAAGCTGACGTTCGACAAGCAACACAACAACCAGGAATGAATGGTTTTGCGACTGAATACTATGCAAGTATCAGAGGCCCGTTCTTTGGTCCACGTGTTTCCGGTTATGTTGTTACACAGCAAAACCGCTTTTATCATGAGAAATCAGAATCTGATGAACGAAATGATGTTTGTCGACTCATCAGGAACTCGACGGCTGTATTGGGAAGAACTAAGGCCCGTTATTCTCTTGCGTTAATTCTTGGAGATCCTCGTGCAGTTCGTAAACAGA
>CAYJLN010000044.1:0-3109 GCA_964371275.1 Candidatus Woesearchaeota archaeon | reverse complement strand
GTTCGTAAACTCAATCGATTTTACCGTCGAAAAGACATCAACCGCGTACAAGAACTTATGCATGCCGGCCTTACTCAAGGTCCGCTTCCTGATTGACGAAACCTTTAAAAAACGCCCCCATTTCGTTGTTTCTCATGACGCACCAACCAGTTCTTTCTCTTGTTGCTCCGTGCTACAATGAAGAAAAAAACGTTGCTGCCCTTGCAGATGTTGTTACGTCAACACTTCGACAGCACCACATTCCGTACGAATTCATTCTTGTTGATAATGGTTCCCATGACCGTACCAAAGAGATTATTTCAGCACTTGCGCGAAAAAATCCATCGATAAAACTCGTCCATGTCCCAAAGAATCAGGGTTATGGTTATGGCATTATTCAAGGCCTGCGCGCCACAACTGGCGATTTTGTCGGTTATACCGATGGAGACAACCAGGTGCCTCTTGATCCCGTTGTTACTGCGTACCATCAATTACTTTCTGGGCGAGTAGATTTCGTCAAAGGTAAACGTCTTTCTCGTGAGGAGCGCCCTCTTCGTGCTCTTGCCTCTCGGGTCTATAATCTTCTTTTCCGTCTTCTTTTTTTTATTCCTTACGATCAGATTAATTCTAAACCAAAAATCATGAAACGAAGCGTCTATGAGTCGCTTCACCTTTCTTCAAAGGACTGGTTTATCGACAGTGAGATTTTAATAAAACTTAAACGCCACGGCTATCGAATTGCAGAGATCCCTTACTATGATAAACAACGAATTCACGGCAAATCTACTGTTCGGTTGCGTGTCATTTTTGAGTTTCTTCGTAACGTCATTAAATATCGCTTTTCTCGTCTTTAAGCTCCACGAAACCTTTTTATAAGATCTTTACGCTGAGGTCTATATGTTAATTACACCGTTTATTAGCGCCATCTTTGCCTTTTCCGTTACTTTGCTCTTTCTTCCTTGGTGGATTAAGTACCTTTGGCGCATTAACCTGGTTGTTAAAGACAAAAATAAACAGGGAGAACCTCTTGTTCCTATCTCTGGAGGAGTTATTGTCCTTTGCGGTACGCTCGCTGGATTGATGCTCTTTGTCTTTTTCCGAACCTTCTTCTCTCATTCAGGTACTGGGCTAATCCTTGATGGAGCCTCGTTTGCCCAGCTTTTTGCGACGATCGTTACGATCTTTATCATCACGTTGATAGGATTTATTGATGACTTGTTTATTTACAAATCCAAGGAACGATCTGCAGGTCTTCACCAATGGCAAAAACCTCTTCTTACCCTTGCTGCTGCGGTTCCTCTCATGGCGATTAACGCTGGTACAAAAACCATGCTGCTCCCTTTTTTTGGTCATGTGAACTTCGGTAGCTTCTACCCCCTTCTTTTTGTTCCCCTCGGGGTTGTTGGCGCGTCTAACATGGTTAATATGTGGGGTGGTTTTAACGGACTCGAATCTGGTCTCGGTCTTATTTACACGTTTTCCCTCGGGCTTTATGCGTATTATCACCATCGCTATATTGCTGCGCTCATTGCTCTTATGGTCTTCGCTAGCTTGCTTGCCTTTTATTTTTACAACAAATTTCCTGCAAAAATTCTTGCCGGTGATTCCTTAACCTATCTGTTAGGCGCTGTTCTTGCCTCGATCGCCATTGTTGGCAACTTAGAAAAGGCAGCGTTAATCATTTCCATACCCTTTATTATCGAGCTTATCCTTAAACTTCGTGGAAACCTTAAAAAGCAGAGTTATGGATGTTTCAAAAATGGAACGGTTCATTCTCTCTATCCTAAAATTTATTCGCTTCCCCACTTCTTTACGAGAACAGGAAAATTTACTGAGCCTCAAATTGTGTTCTTCATGTACCTCATCGAAGCGATTTTTGCAGGATTAATCTGGATTGTGTAAGATGCGCTCGCTTTCTGTGGTTATTCCTGCGTACAATGAAGGAATGCGCATTCGCCAAAATATTTCGTCCGTTCTTTCCTTTCTCGATTCACAAAAAAGAACCTACGAACTGATTGTTGTTGAAGATGGTTCTAACGACACTACTTTTTCTGAACTTTCTAGAGTTAAACACCGCAATTTACGCATTTTGCGCAATGATATGAATCGTGGAAAGGGATATTCTGTTAAGCGAGGCGTTCTTGTTTCTCGGTATAATCTTATTCTTTTTTTTGATGCTGACCTTTCTACTCCTCTTCGCGAGCTTGTCACCTTAGAGCGATTTGTTCCTTCCTTTGATATTGTCATAGGCTCTCGTGCTGTTAGAGGGGCACATATTACGACTTCTCAACCACTTTATCGGGTTTTTATCGGCAAGTGTTTTAATCTTCTTGTTCAGATCCTTGGTGTTTTCGGCATCCATGATACACAATGCGGATTCAAGTTGTTTAAAGGAAATGTTGCGCGTAAAATCTTTACTAAGCAGACGATTGACCGCTGGGCTTTTGATGTCGAAATACTTTTTATTGCCAAAAAGAACGGATATACCATTAAAGAAGTCCCTGTCGAATGGGCTCACTCAGGAAAAAGTGAAGTTCATGCCATGCGAGATTCTTGGCGAATGTTCAAAGAACTTATTACGATCCGCTGGAATTCTTTCTGCGGTCGTTATCATCTATAGCCTAAAATTTTGCTTGTTGCACTTCAAATACAATTAACGTTGGTTTTGTTTTTTCTGCGTCTTGAAATGATCCAAATACAGGATTTAGCTGTTCTTTATGCGTATCGTAGTAACTATATGACCAGTCAGGAGATTTTTCCCATGCAGAAATAATCACATATCGCGGCTTTATATCTCTTACTTTCTGTTCGAATTCTTCAATTGTTGATGGGAACCCAATCGTTTCTCGTTCTGAGTAATATGTGTTCTCTGGTGTTCCCGCACTTATCACAATATTACTTTTGTCTGAGTTTTCCTTGATCCACAGTCCGGCGTCTTTTAAGTCTTTATATGATTCACTTTTTCCGCGAATAATTGAGTCGCCAAGAGCAACCTGATTAATGAGACCTAATGCAAGAATAACCGATACCGCACTTACTGCGAGCATTTTGTCATATTTACTTATCCATTCCATTGCCATCGTTAGTGTCTTTGCGATGATCATAAACGCTGCAGGAAAGAGATAGATGA
>CAYJLN010000043.1:0-6566 GCA_964371275.1 Candidatus Woesearchaeota archaeon | reverse complement strand
ACAATCTCCTCATCTTCTTCTGGTTCTAAGGAGCACGTGCTATAGACTAACGTTCCGCCTTCCTTTAGTAATGAGAACGCATGAGTAATCAATTTTTGTTGCAGTTTCGCAAGACGCTTGATCGTATTGGGATTCCATATTTCCAAGGTAGTTTTTGTTCGTTGCGTTAGTCCTTTGATAAGACCAGAACCGCTGCACGGCGCATCGAGAAGAATCTTGTCAAATAGAATGCCTGGTGCGATACGATCTCCCGAATGATGTGTCACAATCGCATTAACAACAGAACAGCGCTGTAAATTGAAGATCAATTGCTGTAGCCGTGCTTTTTCAGATTCATTCGCAATAATAAGGCCTTGATTCTGCATCAACGCAGCAAGATGCGTTGTTTTCCCGCCCGGCGCCGCACACAGGTCAAGGACAAGGTCTCCTGGTTGTGGATCTAAGGCGAGCGGCGGAATCATCGACACGCTTTTTTGAACAAAAAATAATCCTTGTTGATGTTCTTCAAGTGATCCGATATCACGGCGCTTCGTCTCATGCTCAACATAAAATCCATCAGTACACCACGGAACTTGATCGAGATGCCATCCTTTTTTGTCTAATCGTTTTTTAACGTCAGAAACAGTCGTCTTTAACATATTAACGCGAAGAGATTTTCGAGCAAACTGCATCACCGATTCTTTGTACATAGAAAAGTCAGTAAGACGAGAATACTTTTCAACAAATGCTTTTTTGAAAACAATCTGCATAAAAACAAGAGAGGAATTCGATTTATGTAGTTTTCTTATTGAAATAATTGATATATACCGCACCCAACACCAACGAGAAATCCCAGCTGATAGACCCCCCACCCAATCCCTATCACTGCTTTTTTGTCTCGTTCTTGCCAATCTGGTTCTCGTGTATCACCGATCATAATCGAGCGATGAGGATACACACGAAGATCACGAATTAAACCGTAAACAGGAACCCACCGTTTCCAATCGCGGTAGTCTGCATCCTCTTCAGGAATAGGTGGCAGATCTTTCACTTTCTCTTCCAAATGATTATGTTTATCCCCCATGACAGAGAGAGGAAGAATACCCTTTAAAAAAATATCGGGTTGCTATCGTCAAAGAAGTTATGACTCTTTAGCCGGTCGTCGCGAATGAGGTATAACCTGATGCTTCTTTTGTGAATGCATCTCAGTAAGAATCTTGCGGTCTACATCATCGAAAAGTTCAACATCACGGCATTCAATTTTGTCTATAATCGATTGAAGTGTTTTAAGGTGGTTCTCTGGCAACCCTTTGGACGCATTAATTGCTCTTTTATGGCGACAAATGGAGCGGTCACGCCGATAAGCACAGACTTGGTCTGTTCCAGGATAATAGATAAAGCTCACGCTCGTTCCAATAGTATCTGCAAACGAGACAGCATAATTGTTTTTATCTGATTGATAACTAAATCTAAGTGTAAACGATGGGTGCACCAATTCATACCACTCTTTTATTCCAACCTTTTCCCACCGGCTGGAGAACGCCATAAAATAGAAAAGACCGTAATCTTTAAAAATGATCGAAAAGATTTCTCGGAAAAATAATTCAAAAAATAAAAAATCTGCGCCAGTCGGGAATTTCGTTAAGGTTGCAGATTGATAAGAATGCAATCCTTATATTCGAACCCGAGTCGGAGCGTTGGCAACGCCCCATAATAGACCAGGCTATACTACTGGCGCTTGAACAAGACAAGAAAAAAGTTCGTATTTAAATGTTACTTACAGAGAAAAAACTTATTGTTCAACCTTATAGACGCGATCCTTCTCTCGTACGCGCTGGTCAACCTTTAAGCCAATGCTTTGTCCAGCAACAGCCCGTTGAAGCGGTTGTCCATTAAATTGCATAGACGTGACTTTTTGGCTGAAACTTGTCGTCGTCCCAACAAATTTGAGCGTATCACCAACAGCAACGTCTTTATCCGTCACATCAAGCACGCAAACACCTAAGTGCGTATAATAATGATGAACAGTCCCTATTTCTACCTCTGGTCGTAAAGGTGCCATCTGCACGACTTGTGCCTGTCTCTGAGGAGCTGCTTTTCTCGCTACTCGTAGTTTTTTTGTCTGTTTGACCGTTCGTGTCGCTTTTTGCTGTGATCGTGGACGAGATCGTTTAGCCACAGTCTGTTTTCGTGCTTTCCTTGTTTTGGACCGACGAGCTGTTTTAGCCATACCAAAAAAAAGATGTTAAATTATTTAAATCTTTCTTATAGTCAAACAGCGAAAACTACTTAAGTCATCTATTTCTCCTTAATAGAGCAAAATCAGCGAGAAAGACTCCTATGTCGGCATCGCGCACAAAAGGGCATTACAGGGACAGACTATATGAGGGGGATCTTTCTAAAACCTGCGCATTCTATGGGCTGTTTACAACGCCAGTCATTCTTGGTCACAATGGATCTGCCCATGCAGAAAACTTTTGTGGCCTGAGCCTTATAATGAATGCTCCTCATCATCACTGCCCGCATTTCCAAGGCAAGAGAATGGTCAGAATTTCATCTGGTGAATATGCCTATGGGTGTGGCAGAGAACGACGATTTGCTGAAGGAATCGAGCCAGAAGAACCACAGACGCGCAATGAATTACGTGAAGGAACACTCGCTCGAAAACTAAACACTCCAGAAGAACAAACGCTCGTTTCTCATCTCAACTAGTGTCTCTTACTCAACACTTTTTGCCGTGTCTAAATGAACAACAGCACCATGCTTCGAATACTTTAAGTCGGGGTATAAGAGATAATCAAGAACGATCTTCCCAAACTCCCGAGGCGTAGGCGCTTTTTCAATATCTTCGACAGCATGAGGAAACTTCCTTTTTGCCTCGGCTGTGTTAATGAATCCTGGACCAAGAGTAAACGCATAAATTTCCATGCCTTGCTTGCGTAACAATTTAAAGTCTTCATCAAGCGACCGCGTCATATGATCAACGCCTGCTTTGGTTGCACAGTACGCAGCTTCTCCTGCATAGGCTAGTTTACCGGCGCGGGAAGAAATCGTAATAAGGATCCCATGTCGTTGCCTCCTGAAATGCGGAATAAGCCAGCGAGTAGAATGAAGCACCTGCACAAAATTAGTCTGAATAATCGTATGAAGCGCATCCTGCGACAGATCATCTAAACGTTCGACCATGTCTTCAATCTGCAGAGGTTCTTGGATGACACCTGCAGAATTCACAAAGACATCAAGTCTGCCATAATCATGAATCGTCGACGTAATAAGAGATTTTAATGCAGGCAAGGACGTAGCGTCGGTCGGAACAACGGCAGTGTCAGTTCCATACTCTGCATGGAGCTGCCCGGCAAGTTCATCGAGTTTATCTTTTCGTCGCGCAGCAAGCACAAGGCGCTGAGGGTGTTGAGAAGCAACAGCATACGCAATTCCTTCGCCAATGCCCGAGGATGCTCCTAAGATGACGACAACTTTATTCGCAAGACTCATAATAGACCCCCATCAAGAAAAAGGCGCGGTGCTATAAAAACCTATGGATAAAAGGGTAAGAAGTCGTTACAGCGTCATGCGAAACTCTTCTGGTGTATTGCTCCGTTTTTTCGGTATGTAGGCATAAAGACATAAAAAAGAGAACAATACTCTAAGAGTGTTAAAACAACAATGAAAACAGTTATAAAGGATGTAATACACGTATTACAGATGATCATGGACACCACAGTCAAAAAACAGGGGAATTCAAATGTCATAATCCTGCCGTCTCATCTCGGCTTTAAACCAAAGGATAAAATCAAGGTCATGATCTTGAGCGACAAAACAGCAAAAGTGAAAGATCTCGCAGGCATTTTCAAGCGCCAGCTCCGCCATATCGACACCGATAAAGTGCTCAAGGAAGTAAAAAAAGAGCTCTGGGGCGAGTAAATGTACCTCTTCGACAGCTCAATCATGATTGAACTGAGCAAGGGAAATGAACACCTCGCTAAGCAATACGGAGAGGAGCCCGTGCTTACCATCAATCTTGCCTATGGCGAGATCTACTATTATGGGCTAAAAACAAATCTTCCTCTCAAGGAAATCGACGGGCTCGCCATTCAGTGTACCAACTATGACCTTGACGATATCAAAAAGGCAATGCATCTCCTCTATACCATAAAAAAACGCACAAGGGATTTCAGTTTTATTGATGCCGTCCTGTATACGGTCGCTGAAAAAAACAAACTCACACTCCTTACAAAAGATAAAGACTTCAAGGGATTACCGCATGTCGAATGTATTGATGCTTAAGGACTAGTCCTTGAAGAGATAAGCATACTGCCCATACCCTTCTTTCTCCAAGTCTTCTTTGGGAATAAATCGCAATGCAGCAGAATTCATGCAGTACCGAATGTGTGTTGGTGGTGGTCCATCAGTAAACACATGTCCCAAATGAGAATCAGCATGCTTGCTTCTCACCTCGGTTCGCGTGGTAAACCAGCTTCGGTCTTCTTTCTCAACAATATTCTCTGGCGCTAACGGCTTGGTGAAGCTTGGCCAGCCCGTGCCAGAGTCAAACTTGTCCAATGAACTAAAAAGTGGTTCTCCAGAAACAAGATCAACATAAATGCCTTCCCGCTTTTCGTTCCAATACTCATTATCAAATGCTTTTTCTGTTCCTTCTTTCTGGGTCACTGTATACTGCAGCGGCGTTAACGTCTTTTTGAGTTCCTCATCCGATGGTTTGACAAACGAAGAATATTCTTGATCTGTACCCCAGACTTTCTCGAGATACTGGTCACGCCCGGATCGTGATCGATAGAATGTGTACTTGAGAGGATTTTTCTTGTAGTAATCTTGATGATACTCTTCAGCAGGATAAAACGTCGTGAACGGAACAATTTTTGTCACGATAGGCTTGTCATATCGTCCAGATTTCTCAAGTTCTTTTTTTGATGCTTCAGCAAGTTTCCGTTGCTCTTCTGTATGGTAAAAAATAACGCTCACATACTGTGATCCGCGATCGACAAACGATCCGCCATCATCAGTCGGATCAACATGGCGCCAAAAGACCTCAAGCAGCTGCTGATACGTAACGAGAGAAGGATCATAACGCACTTGAATGGACTCAACATGTCCTGTGGTCCCCGAAGAGACCTGCTCATACGTCGGATTCTCTTCTTTCCCGCCTGCATACCCAGAAATGACATCATAGACACCGTCCACTTTTTCGAAATCAGACTCGGTGCACCAAAAACAGCCTCCGGCGAACGTAGCTGCCGTAAGAGGCGTGTCAGGAAGAGGCTTCAGCTGTTTTTCAGGCTCTTTCATTGTAGGCACTTTGCAGCTGCTCACGACAAGCGACGTCAGCAGCATCACAATCAGTAATTTGTTCATAGAATGAAAAAGAAAAGGACAGTTATAAACATTTCGTGATAAAAAACAAGTCAATAAAGTGCTACTCAAGAATTTCGAATAAGCTTAATAAACGGAGAAAAAAGAGGAGTTTTCATGTTTATTCTTCACGTGCTGGGGTTTATTCTCGCGTGCATCGTGTTAGTAAAAAGCTCAGCGTATGCGGCAAAGCACACCACCATTATTGCCCGGCAATTCCATGTCAGCAGTTTTGCCGTCAGCATGTTATTGATGGGGGTATTATCGACGCTGCCAGAGACGTCAGTCTCCATTGTATCGGCAGCAAGTGGCGCACCAGAGATTGGCTTTGGAACGTTAATAGGGTCAAATATCGCTGACGTGACGATTGTTTTAGGTCTTGTTGCGTTAACAGCGCGAAAATTTAAAATTACCTCAATACTCGTGATGGCTGATGCGTGGTTCATGCTGCTCATCTTGCTTCCTTTTCTCTTTGCATTCGATGGCGTTCTTGATCGCAATGATGGGATCTTATTGATTCTTGCAGGCGTCTTCTTCTTCCGCCATATCCTTAAGGAAAGAAACATCATCAAGAAAATAACGACGAATAATGACCACACTGCAGACAGAGGGTATAGCACGGTGATGGTCATTCTGAGTATTGTAGTATTGATCGCTGCAGCGCATTATGTCGTTCATTTTGCGCAGACGCTGTCGATGGACCTGTATATCCCGCCAGTCCTCTTAGCATCCATTTTTATCGCCTTAGGCACCTGCCTTCCAGAATTATTCTTTTCCATTCAATCCTCGCGGTTAGGACAGGATGAGCTTGCCTTGGGGAATATTATAGGAAATGTCATCATTGACGCAACGATTGCCATGGGAATTACTGCTGTCATCACCCCGATTTTTGTATCAAAGTATCTGGTCATGCTCTATGGCGCCTTTACTTTCGGTGGTGTTGCGATGCTGTTATCCTTCCTCAAAATTCGAAAAGCGATTAAGATCACTGACGGGTTAGTGATGATACTCTATTACATCGTGTTTGTCTTTACGGAATTACTGATAAAGAATTTAGTATAATGGGCCGGGAAGGATTTGAACCTTCGACCCCCACCTTGTAAGGGTGGCGTCATAACCAGAGTCCGAACCAAAGCGTATTTTTGGTGAAGCTTTTTTCTAAAAAGGTTCTCTAGACCACCGGCCCGATAACGCAACACGAGAAATCCCGCTATTTA
>CAYJLN010000042.1:0-6925 GCA_964371275.1 Candidatus Woesearchaeota archaeon | reverse complement strand
AAGGCGTTCGAAATGGGCACTGATGTCCCAGCCAAGTTTTCAAAATACAGTTCATGGAGATACGCGCCATTGAACGCAACAGCTTCTCGTCGTTTTAATTCGCTGAACTCGCCAAACGAGTAATTGGCAGCAGCACGATCAACAGTCTTCAGTTTTTCTTCAATCTCATTGAGTTTCTTGACATACCCCTGATAGAGCCCAAAATGTGCTTTCAACTGTTTCTCAGAGAGTCCTTTCACGTCGCCAATCAAATGATCGAAGTTTTTTACGTCATGCGGCATTTGTATTCACCTTATTTTGGGGTCAGCGTTTTCTGGCCAGGTCTCCATTCCACAGGGCATAACCCGCCTGTTTGTAAAGCTTGTAACACCCGTAACGTTTCATCGACACTACGCCCAACGCTTAAGTCAGAAACAACCTGGTACCGTAAGACTCCTTCAGCATCAATAATAAACGTGCCTCGATACGCAATCCCCTGGTCTTCCTTGAGAACACCATAAGACCGGCTGACATGATGAGCTGTATCGGCTAAAATGGGGAACTTCACATCAGGAAGATCTCGCTGGTACCACGCTTTATGCGAATGTTCGCTGTCAGTGCTTGCGCCAATGACAACAGCGTTTAATTTCTCAAATTCTTTTCCTCGTTTTGCAAATCCTTCAATCTCTGTCGGGCACACAAACGTAAAATCTAAGGGATAAAAAAACAGAACAATCCACTTGCCGTGATATTCTTTTGAATCAACAACGCGGAAATCTCCGTTATGATACGCCATGCATCGAAACGCAGGTGCGTTTTCTCCCACTTGTGCAGTCATCATTCATCAGCCTCGTAAAAGTTTTAGAACAACTGATTTATATAGATTTCACCACTGCTTTATATAGGTTTCTTTGCCAGCGATGCACAATACGCATGACGATAACAGTCAATCGTATGATCATTTACTAAACCTGCAGCCTGCATGAAAGCATAGCAAATCGTTGACCCCGCAAACGAAAATCCGCGTTTCTTCATATCTTTGCTCATCGCATCAGATTCAGCTGTTTTTGCAGGCAGATCGCGAAGCGTTTTGAAGCGATGTTGAATAGGCTGATGGTTGACAAACTGCCAGATGTACGCATGAAAGGAACGATAGTCTTTCTTCACGTCTAAAAATGCTTGCGCATTGGTAAGGGCAGATTGAATTTTTAGTCTGTTTCGTATAATCCCGGGATTGACGAGTAATCGCTGCAGATCTTTTTCAGTATATCGTACAATTTTCACAGGATCAAACTGATGAAAAGCCCGACGATAGTTCTCCCGTTTGTACAACACCGTTTTCCAGCTCAATCCTGCCTGCGCTGCATCAAGAACAAGAAATTCAAAAAGCTTTTGATCATTATGGAGGGGAACACCCCATTCTTTATCATGATAGTGAATCATGAGGGAGTCAGAAGCAGGCCAGGCGCATCGTGAAGTCATATTAGTGATGAAGACTGTGTGTAGATAAATACTTTTCGAGTCGATCAACAGCAAGCTCAATCTGGGGTAATTTTGTCGCGTAACTGCACCGAATATATCCTTCGCCTGCGCTGCCAAATTCCCGCCCAGGCATCACCGCAACTTTTGCCTTATGCAGTAAATCATACGCAAACGCGTAACTATCATCAGAGAAGTCGCGAATACTGGAAAACGTGTAAAACGCGCCATGCGGAACGACGGTACGAAGGCCAAGGCGGTTTAATTCTTTCACCAAATACTTTCGTCGTTTATCATATTCTTGGCGCATGCGTTCAAGATACAAATGAGAAATCGTCAACGCCTTAGTGGCAACCATCTGGCTTATTGTCGGTGCAGCAAGCGTGCTGTAAATATGAGTCTTGGTCATCGCCTCAGCAAGACGCCGTGGCGCAACTGCATATCCAATGCGATAGCCGCACATCGCGTAGGTTTTGCTGAAGGTTTGGAACGTCACGACGTATTTGTCCATGCCATTTAACGAGCCAATACTGAAATGCTTTCGTTCATAAACGAGTTTTTCATACGCTTCATCGCTGAAAATATAGAGATTATGCTGAACAGCAATATCGGCAATTTCTTCAAGAAGTTTTTTGGTTAGAACAGTTCCTGTCGGATTGCTCGGCGTATTCAATAAAATAGCCTTTGTTTTTTTACGATCAATCAACGCTTTCAACCGATCAGGGTTAAGCGACCACCCTTCTTCCTCAGTCAAGGTAAGGGAAACAGGAAACGCGTCAAATAATTCAAACGTAGGCAAGTACCCCAAGAAACTGGGGTTGGGAATAATGACTTGTTCGCTGACATCAAGCGTACAGGCAGTCGCGAGCATGATGGCTTCTTGGCTTCCGCACGTCACAATGATATTGTCAGGATGAGCCTCAATGCCGTTCTCTCGTTTTAATTTTTTGACAAGAGCTTCTTTCAGTTCTTTCCGTCCGCCAGGCGCGCTATAATGCCCGCAATAAGGCGCAGCTTCTTTGGTAAATTCAACAATAGGTTTTGGTGGATTGAAGTCTGGCTCACCAGGACCAAGGCTTATGACGTGTTTGTCCTCAGCAGCAATTTTCAATAATTTAGAAATAACAGCTTCTGGAAGCTCAGTTTCTCGTTCTGCAATATGGAGCACACCATCACCCTCTTTTTCACACGTTTTAATAAAACCAGAGAAAAGAGCTATTTAAACGTTCTGGCTTCGCTTGGAAGTAGTATACTGATGCATAGTCTCTCAAACAGAAGTTTCTTCGAAAATACTGCCAACCTTTTTTGTTTTCAGCGCACAGTAATGTTTTTAAAGTATGTAAGCGACAATCTTTAGGAGCAAAAATGTCCTTACTGTTGTTTAACCCGCCAGTTGATTATACGTACTCCTATGTCAACAAACAAGGGGCGCATAAGAGATGGCTAGCAAAGATCCTGGGAACTGGGCATGGATTAGTGCCCGGACTGGTTCCGCCAATGGGCCTGTTGTATACTGCGGCTGTTGCGAGGGAAGCCGGCATCAAAGTTGAATTTGTTGAAGGATCTTTTCTGAAAAGCTATCAGGATTGCATAGACACCATTCTGAGGAAAGAACCTGTTGTTTTGGGGATCAGCTGTACAGGCTACAATTGGCCAAATGTCAAAAAGTTAGCGCAGGACATTAAAGAAAAAAATAAGGACATAAAAATAGTCATCGGAGGGGCATTTCCAGAAGGATATCGGCGGAAATGTTTAGAGGAATGCGAGTATATCGACGTTGTTTCGACAGGTGATGGGGAGCCACAAATTAGAGAGATGTACCTGGCGGTTGCAGAAGGCAGTGCAAAGGGAGAAGCTCGATTGTCCACTATTCCTGGTTTAGTATGGAGGGACAAACAGGGAAAAATACATGAGAATACCGGCATGTCGATGGTAGCAGACCTGAATACGCTCCCATTTCCTGCGCGTGATCTCATTAATATTAACGATTATGTCCCTTCAATTGGTTATTTTAAAAGATTGCCTAATATCACTGTTGTCGGTTCAAGAGGATGTCCCTATCGGTGTACGTTTTGCCATACGACAAATGATTATGGAAATAAAATGCGTCTACGATCGCCAAAAAATGTTGTTGACGAAATTGAAGAGTGCGTAAACAAATATGGCGTGAAGGATGTTATTTTCTGGGACAATGTGTTAACAATAAGCAAGGTATGGATTAAAGGGGTATGCAATGAGATTCTCACAAGAAAACTTGATTTGACATGGTGCAGTTCAACACGCGCAGATTTAGTAGACTATGAGACATTATCCTTGATGAAAAAGGCGGGATGCTGGAGATTACTTTTTGGGCTAGAGAGCGGTGTTCAGAAAAATTTGGATATAATAAAGAAAAACACGTCACTGGACAAAGTTAAGGCTGGCCTTGCTGCATGTCATAAGGCAGGGATTGAAAGCCTTGGTACGTTTATATTTGGTTTGCCTGGAGAAACGTTTGAGGAAGGAATGCAGACAATAGACTTTGCGTGCACACAGCCAATATCATTCGCGAAATTCTTTTCATTAGGCGTACATCCAGGAACTCCTTTGTATGATAATCTTGAACAGTATGGGACGTTGCAAAACTTTCAAGAGGCGCAAACACAACAGGCCGTCGGTTTTGTGCCATTCACAATGACGAAAGAAGAAATTGAAGAACTTTTAAGTACTGCATATAAACGCTTCTATAGGCGGCCAAGCTATATTTTAGAGAGGGCGCTTAAAATGAGGACTTTACAGGACGTACGACAAAATTTACGCGGGTTTCTTGCTTTTTGCCTCAACAAACACGAGATTACTGAGTAATTTTTGTGTTGCAATCCCCAAATACTTATATACGCGTTTGAATATCAAAATTGTTTATGGGTAGACAGGAAAAGAAACAGATTACTTCTTCAGTAATTATTCCAGTGTATAATGGTGAAGACACCATTGAGCATTGTCTTTCGTGCTTGTTTCATCAAGAGAGGAAAGACTTTGAAATACTGGTTGTTAATGATGCATCCACCGATAACACAAAAAATATACTGGAGAGGATACTAAAGAGGGCGGGAAAAGATGCTCCCAAAATAAAGGTAATAACAATGGGAAAAAATAGTGGCGCAAGCGCGGCGAGAAACATCGGCGCAAGGGCAAGCAACTCTGAAATACTGATGTTCTTGGATGCTGATTGTATAAGCCAGAAAGACTGGGTACGTTTAATGCTGTCGAATTTGAAAAAGGAGGATTGTGTTGCCGTCGTATCCCAGTATAATAAATCAATGGTGCCAGCGCTTATAGCAAAATATGCATTTTATGAATTATCGTTCAGGGATAAGAATAAAGACGGGTTTATTGATTCTGCTTCCAGCTGCAATTTCTGCTGCAAGAAACAAGCGTTTATGAAGATTGGTGGTTTTTCTGGTGACAGATATATGGAGCCTGCAGAGGATTTGGATTTCTTTTTCCGTTTGTCACAATTAGGCAAGATAAGATTTGTGAATAGGGCAAGAGTTGGCCACTATTTTCGCGATAGCGTTGGAGGCTATCTTAAACAGCAAAAAGCGTACAGCAGATCGACAGCGTATTTGTTTCTGAAGAAATATGGAAGTGACTTGTTCAAAAAAGATACGCTTCAGGATAAAACCACGTACATAGAGATTGTAGTGACGACGTGTTTTATTGTGGCGTTTGTTACCGCAGTATTGTTATCACGCGAAATTGCGCTATGGACAGTATTGATATATGCAGTAAGCATGATTGGAATAAACCGAAAATTTTTGGCATATCTCAGAAAAAACGAGGGTATGGCTTTTATGCTGACATCCATTCCAATTATGTTCTTGCGTTCAGTTACGTGGGTATACGGCGTAATACTGGGGGGATTAGGATTCTTTATAAGAATGTTAAAATGATATTTTAAAGTTATGATGGATGCCTGAGTGATAACTGCCGTGCAGAAACGCGGTAGAGTGGTTTGTGTGGGCTGTCTAGAGCTCCTACATACGTAATATGGAGGCCATAGGGAAGACCAAGAGGCCCATCATACACAAATCTGGCTTTGGTAATGTGAGGAACCTGTGTGCGGGCGTGATCGACATCAGGACTAAATCCACTATCAACAAGCGCACGTGTCAAGTCAGCGAGAGGCATCATTCGCTCAGACCCAAACAGGCCAAGAAGTGTTCTTTTTAACCGGCAGACGCCTTGTCGCGCACGACGCTCGGGATCGCTAGTCGCCTGGTCTCCAATGCAGGAGAACACACTTTGAAGTGAATTCATAAAAACAAGCCGGTTCTGGGAGATATATAAATATTCTGGTTTTATGCGAGCAATCCATACACTTTAGTGAACAGCGTCGTGAAAAATCGCCGCGTAAATACGGCAGTTGGTGCATAAGAATCCTGATACAGCCCGACCAAGTCATGGCATTTTCGCGAAATCTCTTTGATATTAATTTCATAGCAATCATTGACGTGCCGTACGAGTCTCGCAGATTCATGTGTCCCATATTTTTGAAAGGGAAGGACAATACTGAGGAGAGAAAATTCAAACTCGAACACGATCCGAAGCACCTCGAGATTCTTTTGTACTGCGTCCTTGAATTTTTTATAAAACACAGGTCGTGGGCACGTTTTTGTTTCTGATAGATCAGTCTTGTAATAGGCAATAAGATAGGGCCCATACCCCTTCTTGATCAGTTCAGAGTTACAAAACAAGTCTTTCAACAGAAGAATTGTTGTTGATCCAAGAGTTGAAAGAACAGACTGCAAACGTGATGACGGATAATGAAGAGAAGAAAAACGGCGGCGAATCGAAGAAAACACGTCATGATACGCGCGATAAATATGCTCATAGATCCCTCGTTGTGTCTGCATAACGTGCATCACTTCATGAAGAATAAGGCCAACAAGCGCTTTTTGATCGCGGACAAGATCTTTTTTTCCTTCAAGAGATATAACGACAAGGTTACGGTTGCGGTGCGTAAACGAAAAATTGCTCTGCTCAACGAAACACACCTGACGAAAGGACTCGCGAACATGCTTATGCAACGTCGAAAGGATATCTTCGCAATAGGAAACTTCATCAAAGAAATATAACTCCAATAAAGAAGGAAACGGAAGAAGCGATGCCGCTACATCAACAGCGCGCTGTATCACGTCACGATCTAGCTTCCCTTTGACAAACACCTGCATGAAGAAAAGAGGAAGGTGTTATTTAAAAAGATTTGTTCAACGAATTACGAAGTACGATGACCCTGCTCCGAAACAGCGGGGTTTGCTGAAGCAGGTTGTTGGGTGGTTGTATCAGCAACAAGCTTGTCTTTTGGAATCAATGCAGTCCCTTGTGCAGAATAAGTACATATGACCCCGTCCGCTTGAGGGCTTCGAGCAACACTCAGCGATACGCGATAACCAACAACAACTTCTGCGTTACCAGCGACTTTAGA
>CAYJLN010000041.1:4887-6982 GCA_964371275.1 Candidatus Woesearchaeota archaeon | reverse complement strand
CTGGTGTTCGTGAATTCCTTTCTTTCCTAAAGTCTCGTCATATTCGTGTTGCCTTTGTGACGGACCAGGCTGCAGACTTGCAAATGAAGAAACTTCTTCATTTAGGATTAGAAACTTCTTTTGATTTTCTTGTCACTTCAGAAGAAGCAGGGCATGACAAGCCACACCCATCTATTTTCCAGCTTGCTTTACAAAAATTGAATCTCACGCCTCAGGATGTGTTGATGATTGGCGATGAACCTGAAAAGGATGTTACCGGAGCGAAGCGATTAGGCATCATTGGTGTGCTTGTGAC
This sequence comes from Candidatus Woesearchaeota archaeon, assembly GCA_964371275.1. Classification (GTDB taxonomy): domain Archaea; phylum Nanobdellota; class Nanobdellia; order SCGC-AAA011-G17; family UBA489; genus CAYJLN01. The sequence goes on along the minus strand of CAYJLN010000041.1, from coordinate 6,687 downwards.
TCCAACCTTGTTTACCGATGGAACCCTTACCAACTACTTTACGTAAAGAACATTTTTTTGTTCGTCATCGTGTTTTCTTCTTTGGGTTAATTATTTCTCTGCTTTTCTTTTTCTTTCTCGAGTATCAGTACCCGTATACTTTTTTGAAGGACGATAACCTCAACCAGTTCCTTCCCGTTATTCTTGAAGGGATGCAGCAACTTTTTAATGGCCATCTTCCTGTCTGGAATCCTTACCAATACACAGGTTCACCACTTTTAGAATATGGGATTTATGCAGTTCTCTACCCCTTGATGATTCTTTCTTACGTGATTAGCCATTACGTTACTCACAACGACTTTCTTCTGTTTGAATTTTTTGTGCTTTTCCATTTGATTGCAGGATACTGCGCCACCTTTTTCCTCCTTCGATCACGCCGTATTCAACCATTGTTGAGTCTGATTGGCGCGATTGCTTTTGTTTTTTCAGGGTACGCGCTTATCGCTTCGGGTAGCTGGTATTATGTTGCTCCGGTTCTTTTATTTTTGCCGCTCATCTTCTTGTTTCATGATCGCTTGCATGGATCTCGAGATCTTCGTACTCCGCTTTTCCTCGGGGCAATTCGGGGCCTCTTTTTTTATGCTGGTAATGCCCAGTTTTTTGTATATGCTCTTCTCTTTGAATTTCTCTATTTTCTTTTCCTTTATTTTAGAGACCGCCCTGCTTTTCTTCCCCTCTTTGAACGGTATGCCCTTTCCTTTTTAGTCACGTTTATTATTGCTCTCCCTCTTGCACTTGCACAGGCGCATGCAATCAGTGATTCCACACGTCAGGATTTGCCTTTATCTTCTTCTTTCCTTTCGTATTCATCTCATCCTTTAGATGTTCTTGCTGGTCAGTTCCTTCCTTATCCATTGTATCACTCGCGTTCTCCCTTTGCTCGGTCCCCGTCATCATTTAGCGAAATCTACTATGCGGGAACGTTCTTTTTCCTTGCTGCTCTTGTTGGTGCAGGTCTTCTTGTGCGTCGTCATCGCTCCCATTTTTTCTTGCGTATGCCTCCTTTTTTCTGGCTTGGCTGTCTTTCTTTGCTGTTAAGCTTGGGGTGGAAAGGTATTGTGTACCTTCTTGGTTTCGTTCTGCCTTTTTGGAGCTCTTTTATTGCGCCTTTCAGATTTACCATTTTCACGTTGTTCTTCTTCACGCTTTCAGGTGCCTTTTCCCTTTCCGAGTTCTTACGGTGGAAGCACGTTCTTCGTTATTCACGTTATCTTCTTGTGACGATCTTTATCCTCTTTATGATCCTCATGATCCATCACCTTCGTGTTAGTGCACCAGTTGGTTGGTCTTCTCGGGTCGATCCAGTTCCTTTGGTCTTTCCTGCTTCTTTTGACTTTGGCGATGAACGCGTGCTTAGTCTTTTTCCTGCAACACATCCTGATTTTACGCCCCTTTCCAAAGTTGCGGCATTGACTCATAATTACCCTACCTATTTCAAGATTTTCCACATTGCTGGGTATGAATCGTTCCCCTCGCGCCTTATTGATAAGAATATTGGTATTCGTGCAGAAGCGTTACGTGGAGCGCGGTTGAACCTCGATACTCTTGCTGAGTATGGTGTTCAGTGGATCGTTATGCCGAGTAATTCAACGCTTGACTCTGCTCTCCAGAAGCTCCCTGTTGCGTATCATGATAAGCAGCTCCTTATTCTTCAGATTATAGATGCAAAATCCCTTGTTTTTGCTGATTCTGTCTCAGTCCCGAATACTCTCATGTCAAATGGCTTTATTTTCGATACTGACTTTTCAGATTCCCAACGTG
>CAYJLN010000041.1:0-4877 GCA_964371275.1 Candidatus Woesearchaeota archaeon | reverse complement strand
TAGAGAGGACTATACTGCGCGAATCGACGGCAAACGTGTCGACACCTTCGTTGATCCTCTTGACCGTGTTACTTTTGATGTTCCTGCTGGGGAGCATCGTGTTTCCCTTTTGTATTCACCGCGATTCTTCTGCTATGGATTACTTCTTTCTGTCTCTATCCTTGTTCTTCTTTTTGTTTATCTCCGATTTTTCCGAACTCAATTGCTTCTTCGCCTTCGCCTTTTTTCTTCCCACAAATTTCATGAAGGTCATCGTCGGATCATTTTTTTCGTTTTTGGACTTGTCTTTTTCCTTCTGTTTGTCAGTTCTTTCTTGCGTGTTACTTCTCCTTCATCTTTTGCACGCGAGGTTAAGGAAATCACCGGATTGGAGTTTGATATCACTGATGTTGTTCTCTTCACGTTTCCAACCCTGACGTTTTCCGATATTTCTCTCAGTGAGCCTTTCACTAACACCCGTGTTTTCTCTGCTGATCGCCTTGTTGTTCACCTTGATCTTCTCGAAACCTTCCAGAGTATTGTTGGTACTTCTCGAACAGCGTTGTATTTCGATCGACTCGATGTGTACAACGTTTCTCTTTCATTAGGGCCCGGTTTTTGGTCTCTTTTCTCTTCAGGTACTCCTGATCTTTGCGCCTTGGATAAGGAGCTTGCCCAACAGATTCCTTCAGATTCATTTTCTTTTGGCGATCAGACGATCACATCCCCTCATTTGGTTGCACAATCCCTCATTTTGCCTCTTCAGGAGTTCTCTCTTCGATCTTTAGAAGGACCTCTGACGAACTCATCAGATTCTGAGTCCTCAGTTTATCTTTCTCTTGATAAACACAGAAAACGCTACTATGTCTATGGATCATTTACCGCCCAAGGATCATCGTATCCCCTAGGAACGTGCCTTATTCTTAACGATAGAAGTCGACTGTATACGAATGATCTCTTTAAACTCTAGGCTTCTTTTCTTTCCCGTTGGTGACGACAAGGCTTAAAAGGGTATCTTTTATCACTCTGATGGGGGCTATGATATGGATCGTTTGGCAGTTACCTGGAGTCCGGACTCTTCATTTGTCCATCGTATTCTTCTTTTTGGTCTAGCCTTCAGTATCCTGTATCATCTCTCGTTTCTCGTTTTTCAGACGATTTTTCCTTATTCCCTTTTTTTGTCTGCCCTTTTTGGTTTTCTTCCGTTTAGCCTCGCGCTCTTTTTTTGTCGTCGCTTCCTCATCCGATCCCCGCGTCATCTCGTTTTTTTCTCTCCCTTGAAGTTTATTCTGGGTTTACTTTTTTCTCTCCTCTTTTATTCAAGCCTTCTTACGTACATTGTTGAGGTTCTTCATTTCCCCCTCTTTTTTAGCTCCTTGATCCTTGCCTTTGTCCTTATGTCATTTATGTTTCTTTTATTTTCTTCATTTATTGCCTCACCAACACATATAGGCGCCCTTTACACTAGTCCGGTTTTTCTCAGCGTTCTTGGTCTTAAGGTTCTTTTTTCCTTTTTCTTTGGATCTGCATCCTTAACGACAGAAGTTCTTCCTTTTGTTGATTATTTTGTTACGTCTGGATTTCATAATCCCTATCAATATTTTTTCGACCTTGGTCAGCCTTCAGTATTTCCGTACCCTAGTTTCATGCTTTATCTTCTTTCTCTTCCTCGCGTTCTGCTGTATGTGCTTCATCCTCTTGTGCAGAGCTCTTTCTTTGACCTTTTCCTTTTGCGTCTTCCTCTTCTCTTCGCCGATATCCTTCTCTATACTTTGCTTTCGAAGATCCTTCTTGACAAGTCTCGTTCTGTTCTTTGGTATTACTGGTGTTCGCCCGTCGTCTTTTACTTGACGTACTTTGCAGGATATCTGGCTGCTATTCCCATTGCGCTCTTGTTCTTGTCCCTTACTTTTTTGCTCGCCCGTCGTTTTATGCTTTCGTTATTTTTCTTTGGGCTTAGCATGGCAACAAAAAATGGAATCCTTGTTGTTGCCCCTCTTTTTCTCATTTATCTCTGGCGCCGTCGTCTTTCGTTTTTCCCGATCTTTCGTTCCTTCTTTGTTGCTGGATTCGCTTACCTCATTCTTGTTTTTCCTCATCTTTTTTCCCGCGGTTTTTGGTCGCTCAATTTTTTGGCCAATCCACAATTACAAACCTATAGCTTTTCCCTTTCCCCTTCTTACCAAATATTCTTACTCCCTGCGGTGTACGCAGTGATGGTGCTGTACTTCTTCACCTTCAAGAAAATCAACAAAGACATGCTGATCATGATGATCGCGCTGGTAATGATGGCATTTGTTCTCTTTACACCACCACGGCCTGACTGGTACTACTGGGGTCTGCCCTTTTTAGCTTACTTTTTCATTAAAGAAAAAACCACGTACTCTGTTAACTATTGGGCATTCACCGCCTTTTTCGTTCTTCATTCCTTGTTTTGGATAGACTCTGATTTTTTCTCTTCTCTTTTCCCTCTCCTTTCACGTCTTTCTTTCCCATCATCTTTTTATGTTCTTTTCCAGCAGCTTGGTCTTCCTGCCTCGCTTATTTCTGACGTTTCTTATACTTTGCTGACGGCGTCGCTTGCCCTTTCTGGCTACTGGATCTACCAGTATGGCATTCGCAGTACGCTGCTCTATAAACAGCGTGATACTCCTGTTCTGATCGGCATTGCTGGAGACTCGGCTTCTGGGAAGACAACAACTGCGCGTTTGCTGACTGATTTGCTCGGTAAGGATTCGGTTACTGTTTTACGCGGTGATGACCTTCATCGATGGGAACGTGGAGACACTCATTGGAGTACGGTGACGCATCTTAATCCTCATGGCAATAGACTTCAATTAGGTCTTACCCATCTTGCCGACCTTAAAGCTGGGAAGCAGATTCAGCGATCACAGTATGACCATGATACGGGGCGATTTACTCTTCCTATTGATGTCAAGCCAAACAGTTTTGTTCTCTTTGAAGGTCTGCATTCCTTCTATATTCGTGGTATTCGTGACCTTTGCGACATCAAGATTTTTTTAGATCCTGATGATTCCTTGAGAAAGAACTGGAAAGTATTACGTGATATGAAGGAACGCGGCTACAAAAAAGAGGCTGTTCTTAAACAATTAGAAAAACGTGAGAAAGATTCCTTCCAGTATATCTCACCGCAGAGAAAATTTGCAGATCTGATCATCTCTTTTAAGACAAGTGCTCCTCTGAAGGCCGTGGGAACATCGCTTTCCGAACAAAATACTTACCTCGACGTTACTGTGGACAATAGCATTGATGCCGACCCGTTGATCGATGCTTTTTCTCGCGTCAGAGGATTAACGTTTGACCATATCATGGCAGAGGATTTATCGACCCAGTCTTTGCGGTTTAAAGGGTTTATTTCTCGAGAAGAAGTTTCGCGGCTAGCGCATCGTTTGGTCCCTCATTTTGATGACCTTATCTTGAATGACCACATTGTGTGGAATGATGGCTACAATGGCCTTATCCAGCTGTTGTTTCTCTACCACCTTAGTGAACGGTCTAAACAGAGATTGTGAACAGAACGCTTTTAGAGTTGATGGTTTCTTACTCTTTCTGCGATGGTACCATAGGTCACGATTTTAATTTTTCTTTCTTCTGCAGCTTTTATTTTTCTTCGGTGCAGTTCTAATGTTGGGTCATATTCTCGCACTGCCTGCGGGTGTAAACACAGACCGATGTGCACATCCCCCATACCTGCTCCTGAGAGCATGAGCCCCTGGTCAAAGAGCATTTCGTAATATGCAGCGAGCTCATCGAGCGTGATTGATCCTCTTCCCATTGCTTTTTCTATTTTGTCCTTCATGAATGCAGTATCCTGCCATCCATGACTTGGAATTTCTACTAATGCGTCTGTTCCAGCGAGTTCATAGGTATGCGGTTGTCGCTCTCTGCTTATTTCTCCGTTGTAGGAGACTACTCGTCCCCGTAAATCAGAGGACACATAGGTGATACCCGCTTCGACTAATTGCGGAAGCAATGCTGGAACATCGCTGAGATCGCTTGCATACCCGATAGGGATTCGTAACCCTCGTGGTCGCACATTTAGAATTCCTGAGATTACGCTTTGTGCTCGTGCTACATCACGGGCAAAGTCATCGATCGGCACTTTTTTTCGATCTGGCTGCCCTGGAACCTCTTTAATTGTCTGATGACTGTAACTGTGCTGTCCTACTTCGAGCCCCGGACTTCCCGTGAAGAGGTTTTGCAGCTGTTCTTGTGAATGATCTGCCCGGCAGTGTTCAAGCCAGTTCCCAAGAATAAAGTGCGTTCGCGGAATACCTTCAGTGTCGAAAAGTTCGTTTAATGCACGTACGGTTTCAATATTTTGGCGCCTGATTTCTGCACCTTCTGGTGTTGCTGCCTTGTCGCCATACGGCGCCTCCGTATCATAGCCAAACGAAAGAAAAACTGCCATTTTACGACTCTTTAGTGACATCTCTTATATAAATCTATCGTTTTTCTTGTTATTTTTCGGAAATCTTTTTAAACCTCCTTTCCCCCCGCCATCCTACGATGAAAATCCTTCAAGTAGGGTTGGGTCGATGGGGGGCCAATCACCTTCGGGTCTGGCATGAACTCCGTCAAGAGTTGTACGTTGCTGAATTAGACCAGAAACAGCACTCTCTTTGCGAGGTCTATAACCTTGACAAGTCAAAAATTTCCTCGAATTATCATGATTTTCTTTCCAAAGTTGATGCAGTTGATATTGTGACCCCTACTGATAGTCATTTTCCTCTTGCTCAAGAAGCCTTACAGGCTGGAAAGGATTTGTTCATTGAGAAACCTATTACGGTTACCGCACAAGATGCGTTAGCACTTGCTGAACTTGCAGAGAAACAAGGACGTATCCTTCAGGTCGGCCATATTTTCCGTTACAATCC
>CAYJLN010000040.1:0-6984 GCA_964371275.1 Candidatus Woesearchaeota archaeon | reverse complement strand
GCATTATCATGCCTCTGCCGAAAACAGCAGAAAAATACCTTTCATTAGCAGCGGGCAAGCTTAAGCCAAAAGGAACGATTCATTTGTATTCGTTTGCAGAGGATAAAGATCTAGACGCAGTACGAAAAAAATACCAATCAAAATTCTCTGAAGCAAATCTCGTTATTTGTGGTGCTTATGCTCCGCGCGTAAACCGGATTTGTCTCGATCTTAAACTGTAACTCTAGAGCCCGAACCATCCTTGCTTGATAAAGCCGACAGCGATTGCCGTTAAGAGAAGACCCATAATCTTTGAAAGAGCCTCGCTTCCCTGTCGTCCCAATATACTATGTAACTTTTCAACGCGTGCGAGAAACAAATACGTCACGAGGAGATTTAATACACTTGCAATAAAGGTAATGAGTAACCCATACTGACTCACGAGGATAATAATTGTTGTAATCGTCCCAGGACCTGTAATAAGAGGTGTCGCCAAAGGAATGACGGCAGAAGTATATTTCTTCGTGCGTTCTTCAAGTATATTGAGTCCAAGAACAAGTTTTAATCCAAAAATCAAAAGAATGATGCCTCCCGCAATTTTGAAGCTAAAAATATCGATAGTAAAAAATTCTAAAAGACTTTTTCCAAAAAATAAGAACAGGAGAAGCACAATCCCCGCTACAGCAATCGTTTCCTTCACCATATACGCGCGTTTTTTCTTAGGCGTACTTTTAATAAACGAAAGGAAGATCGGCAAGTTTCCAATAGCGTCCATGACGATGAAGATGGACACAAATGCCTTGACCAGTTCAGCAAACATTTAGAAGAGCTCCACTTTCCTTTTGACTTTTAATGCAGAGGGAGACTCCCCGCCGTGCCAGCTTCTTTTCGGTTTAACAGCAATCGGATAAATGCGTTCATTGTTGTCGTCTAAAACAATCGCAGAACCAGGAACCTTAGGAAGATTATTAAGGTAAGTCTGAATATCTTCATAGAGATATGACTGCATCATGCTGTTCAAAGCCTGAAGGTCAAGTTGAGACGTAAGCCGGTGGCTAATAACGAGATCACTTTGGGTTAAGGCATCACGATGAATCTCGCCAGGTTGTTGCGTGACAAGGATCAAGGAAATCCCTGGTTGCCGCCCTTCTTTCAATAATTGCGTTAAGGCGTCAGATGCAGGTGTTTTTTTATCTTTTGGAATGGCTTCATGCGCCTCATCAAATACTAGCCAAACTAAAGGTTTTTCTTGTGTTTGCTCTTTTGTAAGAAAACTTTTCTCAGCTTTGATCGACTGGATCTCCTCTTTTTTTCGTGCCAACATACGCTCTTCTAGGATTTTCCGGCACACGATACCAATGACGAGATTTTTAATGCTCCAGTCTCCTGCAACATTAGTATACGCACTCGTGTCAAGGACAGTAATAGTCCCGGGTTTAATGAGATCATCAATTTTTGTTCCTTTTTTATCGAAAAGTCCCCATCGATCTGCTGCAGCAAAACGATTAATGGCTGCGTCTTGGGCGTCTTTCGTACTTCGTTTATCTGTTTCGATGCACTTAATGACGTCTTGAATAGAATAATCTTCTCCTCGATCTTTCAAATCACTAATCACACGTTCAATCAGGACGCCAAGAGGTTCTGTAAGAGTAACATCAAACACATTCGCCCAGTCGCTTCCATTGAGTTCAGACGTGCGCACCGCAAAAGGCTGATCAGCAGGAATACCTGCATCGATATACTTCTGGTAAAGACCTCGCGGCACAAACAAAGAAATCGCTACTGCCTCAGGGGAAAGGCCCCACTGTGCCAGTAGTTTTTCTTGTCGATTATTTGGGAACTTCATTGTCCAAAAGACACCCATCGTATCGAAGAAGAGAAACGAAAGATTATTCTTTACATCAGCAGGAAGGCGCGAGACTTCTTCACCAACAACAGATGCGGTAAAACTATTATGGACAATAATATCATTAGCTATAAAATTATGATGTTCTGGGACGCTAATATCATAAACTTTGAATTTTCCTTCTAATTTCTCCAAGAGTTTGATTTCATCCCAGAAGATATCAGATTCTGCTAGTAATTTAAGGGAATTATTCTGATCTGCGACCGCGATTTGTAAAAGCGTTTGACGTGCGGGTGCATAGTGTATTCTCTCTCGCATTGCTTTCGGATAAGCATAGCCCATGACTCTTCCAATTGCAGCCCAATTAGATGGCCGATAAAGCTCCCATAAATCTTTTGGTATGGTATCGATATTTGGATTCTGTTTTATATCTTTAATTTCTTCTAAACATCTTTTCTGGCGTTCTTCCTTTCTTCCAAAAAAACCAATTTCTTTAATAAATAATTCTCGATGCGCATAGTTAACAACGAGTTCGTATGAATAAAAAGTTTTATCGTTTAAATGGATCGTCTTCTTTCGAAAACTACCAAGTATCCCAAATCTAAGCAAAAGGTGTTGTATCTGGTGAATCATGCGTTTAGAAGATGAACAATAGCAAATCTCCCACTGTCGGGTGTTTCCTTTTCTTGTTTTGTAGATACTGCCATCGCAACTAAATAAACGATTTAAGAATAAAGATAACTGCTTCTTTGGAAGTTTAAAGATGATATCCGGGATAAATCGTTTGGGCGACCCAAGACCCCAAATACCAACTCCCTCAAGAAAGAGCCTAATTGATCTTTTTTTATTTATTGTTTTTGAACCTTTAGCAAAACCATGGGCATTCCAACTCATTCCCGACATATCGAGAACTTTTCCTTTAAACGTCGGTTGACTAACGCGATAATGGTCTTTTTTTTCTTTTACTATTTTTAACTCCCGATCAAATTCTTGGATTGAGTCTCTGACCTCTTTAATAATTGCAGGATCACTATTTGAAAAAAGAACTGCTGTCTTGAAATAGCCTTCAGCGATGAGATAAGAAAGAAGCTTGATCTTATGGTCTTCTAGTACTTGAGTCTGCCCGAAAACAGGAATAACTCGTGGCGTTGCAATTCTGTTGCCAATGGTCAGTTCTTGAACAGGCTTCCAGCCTTTAATAGTCAATAGAGGGTGTTCTGGTGTTAAGATAATTTCCCGCCCACTTCGCAATTGCACGCGAATAACTTCCTCAACCTCGCGTTCAAAGAAGTCCTCTCGTGTATGCGCTTTAATTTTTAAGTGATCATCTAAAGCGCAAATATCATTGGTATTATCCTTAAGATCTTCAATAGGGACCAACGAACCATCAGCTAAAGGGATTAAAGTACCTTCAACAAGACATTTTCCAGAACCTCTTTTACCAGCGATAAGAATAACGTGCGTTTTTGCGACATCAAGAAGGATGTTATTGCTTAACGATGTCGTCTGTCCCATGTGAACATAGAGTTTACCAAGAGAAATGGTGCCTTGCTCGCCAAGTTCAAGACGATCCTTTGGGTTACGACCAAGAATAATATTGTAAGACATACACACCTCTTTTAACCGTGCAAGGGCGAAATTACTTAAAAACGTTTCCTTTCTTCAAAATCAAGTGTTTGCACTTCACGCTCGTATCTGCATACAGTCCAAAGCCATTTTTAACGGCGTCGGTACAGAACAAAAAGTCATCATACGTATCCTTTCCAGGGTCTGTTCTAAACTTCACTTTCTCTAAAACCTCTCGATGAATAAGCACACACCCAAGTCCGCACGCACGAATCTTAAACAGTCTTTCCTGTTCAACTTCTGTAGGATAACAAATATCCATTTTGTTAGGATCGCTGTTTGGTTTGAACACTAGAGGGAGCATGGTTTTTGCCATGCGGAAGCTGCCGTCTTTATTTTTTATAGGAATGGGATACAGTTTGTAATAAATTCCAGAAACAATCTTCTTCTGGTGCGAAAGTAACCGTTCTAAACCAAAGGGCGGCGGAATAACGTCCTGTTCCAAGCTTAAAAAGTGGCTATATCCTTTGGAAAGAGTTTCCTCTCGAAGAACATTCCTGCTTTCAGCCAACCGCTCATGAACATTGTTATTCCAGTCAATATGTACAACATTAAGTCCAGACGCTTTTATTCTTTTTGTATAGCTATCGGTTTTAGAGTTATCAACTAAAAGCACATCAAACTTTTTTGTTGAAATAGTTTGTATACCACGCAAATACTCCTGTAAACAATACTCATAACCTTCAAACGTCGGACATCCAACCAGCACGTTATCCATAAAAGAAAAGGAGATGCGAAAATTTATAAAGCTGTGGAAGAACGATTAAAGTCGCGACCATGATTTTCAATCAATTAAAAACCATTATCTTGCTTGGAGCCCTAACAGCGCTTTTACTAGGCATAGGGTCATTCTTTGGCCAGACAGGACTAACTGTGGCATTCGCTTTTGCGATTATTATGAACTTCGGAGCGTTCCTGTTCTCACATAAAATCGTGCTGATGATGTACCGTGCAAAAGAAGCGCCTAAAACACAGTATCCGAAGCTTCACGCGATGATTGAAGAGATCTGTAAAGCATCGGGATTACCCAAACCAAAAGTTTACATCGTACCAACAGACACCGCAAATGCGTTCGCAACAGGTCCAACAAGAAAGAAGGCAGTTGTCGCAGTAACAGAAGGAATTATGCGATTATTGAGTCCTGAAGAACTGAAAGGCGTTCTCGCACATGAAATAGGGCACATTAAGAACAGGGATATGATGGTAACAACGATCGCAGCAACTATTGCTGCCGTTATTTCCTATATTGCCTCGATGGCACGTTTTGCAGCGCTGTTTGCTCCGCGCGATCGTGATAATAATAGTGGAAATCTTGCCTACATAGTAGTGTTAGGAATCTTAACACCACTTATCGCGATGATTATTCAACTCGCGATCTCCAGAAGCAGAGAATACCTTGCAGATGAGCGCGGAGCACACCTTCTCAAGACAGGAGAGCCTCTTGCGCGCGCCCTAGAAAAATTAGAGCGCGATAATAAAAGCCACCCCTTGCGATTTGGTTCGCCGACAACATCAAGTTTGTTTATTGTGAATCCGTTTTCAGGAAGAGCGTTCCTTAGCCTTTTTTCCACACACCCGCCTATCCAGGAAAGAACAAAAAAATTGAGAAATTTGAGATTCTAGCCAATTATTGTTGTAGCCATTCCATCTCCTCATCTTCTAACTCAAGAATGACTTTTTTCTGATGGTGTGCAATTAATTTCAAATAAGGAATCGTGTCTTTAATTAAAGATCTTGCAGAGCTGTGTAATCCAGGAGCAAGCTTCTCTGCGATGCTCTTTCGTTTTGCATATTTTTGTTTTGCCAACCACAGCTTCAAGATACGCGTGGTGCGTTGATAGGTAACGAAGTTCGGATTCGTTTTTGTTTTGATCAGGCCAATGCCTGCAGTGAGGAGGTCGTACATATAGGCCAAAAATCGCCAATGCTGCCAGCGGCGAATCCTTCTATTAAAAATGTCAATACGGCTCAGCAGCTCGTAGGCGTTGAACAAGTCTTCTCCTGCGTATTCTTTCACGAGGTTTTCGTCAACCCAAAGCATGATCTCCTCAATATCAGCATCAACGGTATCAAAAAGACCGAGCAGCACAGTCTGATCTTTACTTTTGAAAAGTGTTCGAAGTGCACCAAATATGCTTTGTTCTCGCTCCCGATCTGCAACGATGTCGAGATCTTCCGTCTGCAGTTCTTTGGTATGTTCCGTAAGCGCCTGTAAGTCATTAATCGCTGCCCGAATATCGCCATTGTCTTTTTTTGCGAGCGTTTTCAAGTCTTCATCATGATACCGAATACCTCGATCATCGCAAATATGCCTCAAGATGCCGTACACATGAAGATAATTGGGAGCTTTGAACTCAATAAGCGTGCTTTTTTTCCGTAACGTACTAAACTTTGTATCCCACGGATTATTCGCCGTAAGAACAACGGCATGAGCATTCTGATCAAGAAGGCCTGCTAATGTCGTAACTCCTCCACGATCCGCATCGCCTTCAACGCCATCAATCTCATCGACAAGAATAATTTTCTGGCGTTGAAACAAACTCATTTGAGAAAGCGAGTTTCCAACAATATTCTGAATGCTTTCTTTGTCACGAAAATCAGACGCATTAACTTCGATAAGTTCAAGATCGAGCTCTTTGCTTAATGCATGAACGCTGCTGGTTTTTCCACATCCAACAGGGCCATAGAGCAGCACGGTTTTCTTTTCAAGAATAAGTTTTTTCAGAGCCCGAAATGCTCCTTCATTGCCTTTAAGGTCGTTCAATGACGTCGGTTGGTAGATATCCGTCCACAGCATTTTATTTGTTTATAATCGTAAAGGTGGCAAGGAGAGCTTCGAGTTGAATAAACTCGTCACTCCCTTCAACCATGCGAAACTCAATCTCGCCGCAGCGTTCAATGAGCTTCACTTTGTTCTCATCACGAATCGACAACCCCCAGATTTCTTTCTGAATTTGTCTGATAATATCGAGTCCGCTAAGACCATGCTGAAGCATAACATCAAGAAGTTTATGGCGCGCCTTATGAAAGTCTCCTCTCAACGCAGTTTCGAGAACATCTTTGACTTCTTTTGGCTGAGCGGCGCTCACAATTTCATAGAGCAGCGATTCAGTTATTTTTTTATCAACAGCAGCGCATCCTTGAAGCATATTTACTGCCCGTCGTACATCTCCTTCAGAGAGATCACACAACGCATCAATAGCCTTCTGATCAACATGAAGTCCTTGATCCTTGCCAATCTGTTCAATAATCTTTGCCATATCCCTGCGATCAAGAGGCTTAAAGCGAAAAACAGTACATCTACTTTGGATAGGATCAATAATCTTGCTGGAAAAATTACAGCTCAAAATAAATCGTGCAGTCCTTGAAAAGTTTTCCATGGTCCGCCGTAAGGCCTGTTGCGCTTCCTTCGTGAGGGAATCACTTTCATCAAGATAGACAATCTTCGGCAAATCAGTGCCCATCGCATTTGTTCTCGCAAAGTCTTTCACCTTAAGACGAACGACATCACTGCCTCGCTCATCACTTGCGTT
>CAYJLN010000039.1:0-7357 GCA_964371275.1 Candidatus Woesearchaeota archaeon | reverse complement strand
ACAAGGAGACGAGAATGCGGATATCGCACGACAAGAAATAATCCCCAATTCTGCGTTCTTGGAACTTCTCAATAATAACAATAACCAAAAAGGAGTTATCTATCATGCGATAGCGGGAACAAGTATACCCACGTTGTTTAAGGATCCGAATACACCAATTATATATCGTTTAGCACTTTGTCGCATCGCGCCAAATTATTGTGGTCCAAACAGGATAATAACAGATTCAATTGTTCCGGAAAGCAGCGTGAACTTTGCAGGAACATGTGCAGAAACACAAGTGACTCATGCAGATCAGCTTGGTCAAACATACTATAAAAATACGACAGTCATTAATGAAGTGATCAAGCTTCTGGTGAATTCGTCAACAAGCTTCCAGAACTGCCAGATTCCTTTTACAGCGCCGCCAGAAAGCATCCAAACACAGATTGTTCAGAAACAAAACAAGATTTTGCCGAATAGAACGCAAAACTCGTTTTCGAAGATCGATTTAGGATCAACGTTTTATACCGTATTGAACTGGAGTACTAATCGGATGTATACGGAGTTTGTGTCACCAAGCAACGAAACCATCAATGCAACAAATTATCGAAACTATCCTGGTGTTGAATACGAGTTCAGCGCAGATAGTAAGGCAAGCATCGAATGGTTCACCTTCAGCAGCCCAGAGCAAGGAAACTGGACAGTAAAGGTCAAAGCGGGCAACATCACTAAAGCACAAAACTACACCATTACACTCTTTATGAACAGGAATGTCACGTTGCAAACCTTTGCCGATAACACCACCCATCTCCCCCACGAAACCGCTGTTATCAGTGCTGCACTCGTCGACCAGGGGCTTCCCGTGCTCAACGCTAATGTTACTGCTGACGTGCTAGCGCCAGATAACAATAAAACGCGGCTCTATCTTTTTGATGACGGCAAGCACAAAGATGGACCGGCGCAAGACGGCGTCTACGCGAATACATTCTCAAACACATCTCAAGAGGGATACTACCAAACAAAGATCAATGCAACAGGCATAAGCAACGGGGAATCATTTGAATTAATTGATACCGTGCCGTTGTTTGTCGCAAAATACCCTGATCTTCTGGTGCGCCACAAAGACGTGTCTTTTTCAGATGACAGCCCGCATCCAAATCAACCCATAAAAATAAACGCAAATATAACCAATATCGGCGATGCTCCAGCAATGAATGTGTCTATTGAGTTCTACGATGGAGACCCAGCAGAGAACGGGATAGTGATAGGAATAGATACCATTCTTAATATCCCTAAGAACAAAACAAGGCAGGCATCAGTGATCTGGAAGGCGTCTGAAGGCGCGCACAAGATTGTAGTGTTCCCAAGTTCCTCCAACACTTTTTTGGATAAAGATTATTCTAATGAGAAGGCACTGGCGTACATACTCGTGTGCCCTGACAACCGAACAAGTAGCACAGCCAATGGCACGGCAATGAACAGTACGCATAGTATGAACAACACGCGGCGTATGCTGTGTTGAAAATCCCGTCTAAAGTCCGCTTCTTGCCACAACAACGGTTCACTTCTCAACCGCCCGCACAGAGTTTATAAAGATTCCAAAAACAACACTAGACATGATTTCCTTCCTCAAAGAGCCATACAAAGCAGACGAGGTAGAAAAGATGCTTAACCCGCTCGTCAAAAAGTGGTTCTTCTCAAAGTTCAAAGAATTTTCCCTGCCTCAGTTGTATGTCGTAAAAGAAATCCACGAAAAGAGCAATATTCTCCTATCGGCGCCGACAGGAGGAACAAAAACACTCTCCTCCACGATGGCAATTCTGAACGAGCTCGTCAACTTGGCGATGGGTGGTGCGCTCGAAAAAAAAGTGTACTGCGTCTACGTTAATCCTCTCAAAGCATTGTCACGGGATATTGAGGTGAACCTGAAACAACCGCTCGAAGAAATCAAAGAATTGTGCAAAAAAGAAGGAAAAGAAATAAATATTCGTATTGGGGTTCGAACAGGAGACACCACACCGGCAGAACGCCAAAAATTATTGAAAAATCCGCCGCATATATTAATCACAACACCAGAATCATTGAGTCTCATGCTAGTAAGTCCAAAATTCAAATTGTTCTTGCAGGATGTGCAGTACTGTATTATTGACGAGATTCATGCCTTAGCAGAAAACAAACGAGGTGTCCATCTCAGCGTGACACTTGAAAGTCTCCAGCATATCTCGACACGAATGCAGCGTATTGGTCTCAGCGCCACAATTGCGCCTCTCGAAGAAATTGCGCAATTTCTTGTGGGAACAAACAGAAACTGCAAAATCGCTGACGTCCGTTTTGTAAAACAGAAAGATTTTCAGATTATTAGTCCGGTTCCAGATCTCATCGAAACCACATTCAAGGAGCAGCATGATGCACTGTATTCCATTCTCGACAAATTGGTGCAGGAACATCGAACAACCATTATTTTTACCAACACGCGAAGCGCGACAGAGCGCGTGATTAATCATTTGAAAGAGAGATTCCCAAGGGACTATTTGGGGAACATTGGGGCGCACCATGGAAGTCTTGGGAAGACCTATCGGCACAATATCGAAGATCGTATGCGTAAAGGAGAACTTAAAGCCTGCGTCTCCAGCACCAGTTTAGAACTCGGGCTTGATATTGGGTACATTGATCTGGTGATTTGTTTAGGAAGCCCGAAGTCCATCGCGCGTCTCGCGCAGCGGTTCGGTCGTGCGGGGCATCGCCTTCATGATACAGTAAAGGGGCGTATTGTCGTTCTCGATCGTGATGATTTAATCGAATGTAGCATTATGCTGAAGGATGCCATTGAAAACAAAATTGACCGCATCCATATTCCAGAGAATTGTTTAGACGTGGTGACTCAGCATGTTCATGGGATGGCAGTTTCCGGGCGGTGGAACGTGAAGGACATCTTTACACTAATCAAACAGAGCTACTGCTATCGTAACCTGGAAAAAAACGATCTTCTCGACGTCATTAAGTATCTTGCAGGAGTTCATGTGAGTCTTGAAGACAGGCATGTATACGCGAAGATTTGGTATGACGAACAAACGCAGGAAATCGGAAAAAAAGGACGAATGAGCAGAGTGATCCACATGACCAACATTGGAACAATTCCTGATGAAACATCAGTCATCGTAAAAACCGGTGAGCAGGTCATCGGAACACTCGATGAAGGATTTCTTGAGCGTTTACACAGAGGAGATATTTTTGTTCTTGGTGGCGAAACCTATGAATTTTTGTTTTCTCGGGGTATGGTCGCTCAGGTGAAGTCTGCTCAGCAAAAAGCACCTACAGTGCCTTCATGGTTCTCGGAAATGCTGCCCCTCAGCTTCGATCTCGCCATCAACATTCAGAAGTTTAGGAGGTATATTGAAGATCTCCTCGTCAATAAAAAAAGCACTACAGAAATACTAAGGTATATCAAAGAGTATCTCTACGTTGATGACAATGCTGCCAAAGCAATTTACCGCTACTGCAAAGAACAGTATTTGTATGCTCAGATCCCTCACGATAAACGTCTCCTCATCGAGCAGTACACCGACGAAAAGGGAAAAACGTACGTTATTTTTCATGCGCTCTATGGACGGCGTGTCAACGATTGCCTCAGCAGGGCATTAGCATATGCAATTGGAAAAATTCAGCATCGTGACGTCGAAATCGGCATAAATGATAATGGATTTTATCTTGCCTCAACGAAAAATATTCAGGCATCACGTGCGCTTGAACTGCTCGATCCAAAAGAATTGCGAAAAGTACTCGAGCAGGCAATTGAAAAAACAGAAGTGCTGAAGCGCCGTTTCAGACATTGCGCAACACGTTCACTAATGATTTTACGTGAGTACAAGGGTCAGAGAAAGCATGTTGGTCGGCAGCAGGTAAGTTCGATGATTTTGATGAGCGCACTCAAGCAGCTTAACAATAATTTCCCGATTCTCAAGGAAGCGCGTCGTGAAGTACTTGAAGATCTGATGGATATAGAGAACGCAACAAAGGTGCTGAAAGAAATAAAGGAGGGGAAGATTGAAGTTACACAGATACATACAACGATCCCCAGTCCATTTGCGTGTAATGTCGTGACTCAAGGATATACAGATGTACTCAAGATGGAAAACAAGGTTGAATTTCTGCGGAGAATGCACCAGCAGATACTGGCAAAGATAGGAAAAAAACACGATATAAGCGATTTGCAGAAGGTTTAAAAGAAGAGATGTCCATTATTGGCAAATGGCAGAAGCATTCCAAGGAACGCTGACAGAAAGGAAACAATTATCACCAGATACATCACTTTTTATCATTAAGCTCAACAAACCGCTGTCATTCATCCCCGGCCAATTCGGAATGTTGTCTCTTTGCGATGGGTCAAAAGAAATGAAGGCCTTTTCGTTGTGCTCGCAGCCCGGCCAGTCAACGGTCGAATTTTGCATTAAAAAATATCCAGACGGGAAATTTTCTCCACGCGTGTTTGATGCGAAAATAGGATCTCCAGTAGAACTCAAAGGACCCTATGGGTTATTTCAATTAAAGGAAGGGACAAGCGATCTTATTTTTATCGCAGGCGGAACAGGGATTGCACCTTTACGATCCATGATCGCCTTTTTGTGCCATCAAAAAACAAAGAGAAAAATGTGGCTGTTTTATCGCTTTAAAAATCAAGAAGATTTTCTTTTTAAAGAAGAATTGGAAAACTGCGCAAAAGAAAACAAGAAGTTTACTCTGGTGACAAGTGTGAGCAATCCATCAACAACATGGAAAGGAGAAACAGAACGAGTTCACACCATAATCAAAAAATATGTCTCAACAGCAGAAAACAAAGAGATCTATATTTGTGGACCGCCGCAAATGGTGGACGAAACAATAAGCAACCTTCTCACACAAGGATTTACCAAAGAGCAGATTCATCGCGAAGTGTGGTAAACCATTTAAACACAGAGCTCTATAACTAATCATGCCATTCCCTCTTTTTCACGCTCTTGCCTACAAACAGGTTCTCACGAACATGACCGAAGAGGAGCAGCACCAGCGGATGGTGTTAAGCATGCTCCCTGATTTTCTCGGAGTCGTAAATGTTTCGTTATGGGATCGAATGCACGACAAAGCGAGGTTGCAGGAATTCAAAGTGAAATACGGTGCCAATATCGCTATTCATGCCATTGAGAATCACTTAGTGGTTGACGCGCTCTTTGATCAGCAGGTCTACGAGCCAGCAGGAAGACTGTATGAAAACAAGCAGGCGATAGAAAAGCAGTTGTTTGATCAGTTTCAGTTGGAAGGAAAGGCGAACAAGGACTTTACTGAGTTTATCATTGAGCTCTCCTTCGATCTTATCGCGGTAGAAAAATATGACCTTCTGAGTCTCTTTGCAGCATCGCAAAAAACAATTAATGTTGAAGAGACAGCTATGCTTCTGAAAAAGTTCCTGCAAAAAAGCAAGCGGCGCATAAAAAAATACCTCTTGCAGTTAAAAGAAATGGCCCCTACAGACTTGATCTCCATCGACGGCCTTATTATTCTCGCAAAAAAACAATACACGGGAATACGAAATATCATTCGCCTCAGCAAACGCGTTAAAAGCGAAGGAATTGGCGGATTTTTATCAAGCGCAAAATTTGTTCATAGAGTCATTAAAGACAAAGTCTACCGGGATGCCTTTAAAGGACTTGTAGAAGCAAACAAAATGCTCTTAAAGGAAAAATTCGACACCATATTCAATGAAATCGTTACAGCTCTCCAACGATCTCGAACTGATTGACCTTAGTTTGCGCTATAAAGATTGCCTTGTTCTCGGAGATATTCAAATTGGTTACGAGGAGTCGTTGAACAAACAAGGGATATTAATTCCAAGGCGCGATATCGAAGAGACCATACAACGGATCGATCGCATTCTTGCACAGACAAATATCAAGACGATCGTGTTTAACGGCGATCTCAAGCATGAATTTGGCACAATTTCGCGGCAGGAGTGGAAAGATGTGACTGCTCTGCTTGAACATCTCAAGAAAAAAGGATACAAGTTGATCGTTATCAAAGGCAATCACGACGTCATCCTTGGCCCGATTGTCGAAAAATTAAACATAAAACTTGTTGACTATTATCACATTGATAACATAACAATTCTCCACGGAGATAAAATCCTTCCAAACCTGAGCGACATCATTATTATTGGCCATGAGCATCCAGCCATTAGTTTTCCAGAACGTAGAGATGAGAAATACAAATGTTTCTTAGTAGGAACATGGCACGAAAAAAAATTAGTGGTGTTGCCGTCGTTTAATACGCTCACTATAGGGACCGATATCAGCAAAGAAGAGACCCTGAGCCCTTTTCTCAATCAAGATCTGTCTGCCTTCAAAGTGTACGTTGTTGAAGAAGAGCACGGTGACTCGCGCATTTTGTCCTTCGGGTCTTTAAAGCAGATGAGAAAACTATGATTACTGTTGCTGTGGCAACCCAAGAAGCTCTTTTATTTTCTGGCGGTCAAATCCGACAAACACCTTTCCATCGACAACAATAACGGGTGTTGTTTTCTGCCCTGAAATTTTCGTCATGTTAGCCATCGCTTCAGGATTCTTACTCACTTCAATATTATCATAGGTCACGTTATAGTAGCGAAGAAGATTCTTGAGCATATCACTATAGGGATCTTCGCGATGCCCATAAACGACGATCTTCATACGAGGGAAACTCTTCAATTCTTTATAAAGATTATTGCAGTAATGCATTGTTGCATCTACGGGTGTTTTAGAAGCGACTGATTTATAAAATAGATTAATTTACCCTCTGTAGCAGTAAGGGTAATGATTCTTAAGTCTAATGCGGGTGATTAACTGATCTTATAATTCTCCTCTAAACTGTAAAAATAGCTTGCGAGTGTGCAGGTCAAGTTTAGCTTTAATTCCACACTTCTCAAGGAATAAAATGGTCTTCATAGTGAATCTGTGAATGGTCTTATGGAAAGATTCTATATTTTCCAAAGGAGATAATCCAGATAGGAGCAAGAATTCTCTATCATATCCTGATGGTTTTTGTTTAAGATCTGATGGATTTTTATACAGGTTTTTTGTAAGAGCTAATGGATTGTACGCGGTAATTAATTTAAGACTCTTATCTGCAATGTGTCTTGCAGTAAGTTGTAGCTCAATGAGGTTTCCTCTCTGATACATTCGCTGAGCTTTATAGTACATGTCCACGAAAATGCTGAAGTAGAAAGAGAGGGTCTCTTCTTGCTTCTTTAACAAAAGAGATTTCTTAAAGACAGTACGATAGGTTTCAAATGATTTATCTTTACTAAAGAGTTTTTTTGCAGTATTCATGCTGACAACCTTTATCGCAAAGTCAGTTAATGATAGAGATG
>CAYJLN010000038.1:0-7458 GCA_964371275.1 Candidatus Woesearchaeota archaeon | reverse complement strand
TGTCTAAAAGACAAGCACTCGTGATACCCTTATCACGCTTGCGCGCATGGTAAAGTTTTCCTGGCTGCTGCACCCCTTAGGGCTAGAACCCTTATTTCAGTGTTCTTCTCGAGGCTAGTACTCTCATACCCCCTACCGATCTCAGGTTTGGTGAGCCGTTACCTCGCCAACAGCCTAATCGGCCGCCGACTCATCATATCGCGTTGCCTTTCGAAGAGAGAACCTTCCAGTATCAATCTTCTATCCGGGTTTAACCTCACTTTCGCGAGGGTATCCCAGACGATATGGTAGATTATCGACGTGTTACTGAGCCTGACGCCAGTGCTCCGAAGAGCCCTTGACTTGCATGCCTTAATGGTATCCCGATAGCAGCGACCTCCCGCGGGATAAACGGGAATTAACGAACCGCTATACATAGGAATTGTTATAAAACAATCACGTTTTACGACTACATTCTATCCTTACTCATACTTGTGGTAAGTACTCATCACCCATAGGTTCTTCATCGTTCCGAACATATGGCACAGTATGATAACTGGTGAAGAAGAATTTCACGAAGGTCGTTTATAAACTTTCCTATAAAGTGCCAGCGTGTGCGCGTCGCTTTCTCTTTTCCTTTCGCATGCGTTTACGTTGCCACTTCCATCTCATCTGGCCCTTTTTTTTCCATCGACGGGAGCTTCTCTTCATACCTTGAAGATCAGAAAGTCGTTTTTAAAGATTTCGTTATGATGATGTGGAGCCGAATCTCATATATGCTGAAGGATTCTTGACTTTTTTCGCGGCAGCTGACAAACTAAGAAGCTGTGGGTCATGGGGAAAGTGGGAAAGGCCTTGTTTAATAATATGAAGTGCTTTTCGCACCTGATGAATCTGCAGGTAGCTGAGCCCAAGACCAACGTACGTTTTTAAGTGGTGCTGATCAATATCAAGTGATTTTGTAAACGCATCGGCAGCCTTCTGGTAGTCATGAAGAAACTCATAGGCAATAGATCCAATGTCGCGATAGGCCTTCGCCTTGTCAGGTGCTTGGTCAAGATGCTGCTCGTAAATAGTTAGGTATTCCAGCTGTTTTTGTTTTTGAATCTCGTATCCTTTTGCAAACTGGTAATGATGAATCAACAGCGATGTCCTTTTCACATCGCCAACAGCGCGGGCACTGGGCAAAACAGTTTCATGGACAGCTCCTTCAAACTTGATGCGTGGATCACGCTTGAATAAGCGAACAACCTCGCATGACAAGTATCCTGAAAAATCTTTTGAGTAGGAAGTTTTCTTGAGAAGCGGTTGGTACCCATAAAAGGTAGGATCATTTAGGTAGCTGATCTGATGGAAAGAAAACCCAACATACATCTTCTCATTCGTCAGTGCGCGAATAGTCTCATGATCTTCCTTCGCGATAACTTCATCAGCATCAAGAACAAGAATCCAGTCCTGAGTAGCCTTTGAAATGGAAAAATTCCGTGCATCACTGAAGTGGTTATGCCATCGATGGGAATACACTTTAGAGGTATGCGAACGGGCAATGTCCTTCGTGCGGTCGGTGCTTCCTGTGTCCACAATAATAATTTCATCAGCAAGTCCCTTGACAGATTCAAGAGCACTGGGAAGAAACGTTTGTTCATTACGAACAATCATGCAGACACTGATGCCCATAGGAAAAAAGAGAGAAGGTGCCTTTAAAAATATTAAGTTTTATGAACAAAATCCTGCAGGAAGCGTTGAAGGGCCATCGTCGCCATCTGTTCTCGTGCTTCTACCGTATAGGCGCTGATATGGGGGGTAAGAACGACCGTGTCAAGTTGCTTCAGTTCCGAAGAGATCACAGGCTCATGGGTAAACACGTCAAGACCAGCACCAGCCAACATACTTGTTTGCAGCGCATGAATCAATGCCTGTTCGTCAACAAGAGTCCCTCGTGAGGTATTGAGAATGATCGCTGTAGGTTTCATCAGAGAAAGTTCGTTTTTACCAATAAGATGCGTCGTCGATGAAGAGAGAGGAACGTGAATAGTGACGATGTCTGACTGTTTCAGGAGGTCAGATAATTCTTTAACAGGCGTAATCGTAAGGTGGTGCTCACGCGCATAAGTTTGCACCTGCTCGTTTGTCAGGTACGGATCATACACAAGGACACGAAAATGGAGGCCAGCAAGTTTTGTCGCAACAAGTTTGCCAATAGCACCAAAGCCTATGATCCCAAGAGTTGACCCTTCGATACGAGACGAAAGAAACAGATCGCGATTCCACTGTCCTTGACGGATATGGCGATCAGCAAAAACAATTTTTCGGCGGACAGCAAAGAGCAACCCGAGAGTATGCTCAGCGACCGCATCAGCATTGCTCGCAGGAGAATGGTAGATACGAATGCCTTTTTTTTCACACGCAGCAACATCAATATGGTCAAGGCCTGCGCTGCAGCTCACAACTGCTTTGAGGGAAGAAGCGCAGTCAAGAAGTGCAGCGGGAAGAAACGTTGCGTAGGTAACAACAAACACGTCATATTGATCGAGATGCGGTTCTTTAAGAAGATCGGGAGAAGAAGAAAGCGTATACCGAACGTTGTGTTGTTTCAGGAAATCAAGCGCAGCAGAATGAAGTCCTTGAGTTCCTGCAACCAAAAGACGAAGGGATGGCACGGGAAAGGTTAGTCATATTCTATTTTTCGGGGGATATCGCTCTCTTGAAGGGGCGCAAACGAAACAGAGACGACGTCATCAGGATGACGTGCAGATGTTCGTTCTGGAGTCCAACGGTGTTCATTTTGTCGATAAGCCTCAAGAATACGGTGAGATGCAGTTTCCTTGTCAAGCGCACGAACAGTAATAGGGTCTGATGTAGCAGCAATTTTCATGCCAAAATCATCGCAACCGACCTCATGAAACCCTGGATTAAGGTAGCGAACAATGTGCCCTGTAAATATCGATTCAAGTGTGATGGACATATAATCCCCCATAAACGACGAAGAAAATGCACTTTAAATAGGTTACGATGGCTTGAAAAAAGAACTGCCCCCGACGGGATTTGAACCCATGTCTCGGGCTGTTTTCAACGCCTTCTCTGAGAAGAAAGCAATTACGAAAAGCCCGAATGATTGACCGGACTACACCACGGGGGCGCTATCGAAAAGGAAGAAAGTGTTTTTATAAAGGTTTTGAAGACTGTAAAAATTTCGGAACAGGGAACGAACGATAGCGATTCAATAAACACTTGCCAAATAAAAGGCGAGAAAAGGATTCTGCTTCTAAATACACATCGTCCATCGCATGGTGTGATATGCCTCGGCTCGTCAAACCAACATACGGTAAAATCGTGTCTAATCGAATATCCATGCGCCCCTGACGAAACGGCAAAGGCGTCTTATGCTGAACAAACGACGCATAGGCAATAGAATGCAAGTCAACTAAGCGGTAGCCAAACGGCCACGCAATCCCAGCACGTTTGTACACACCCCTAAGATATGCCTGGTCAAAATGGGTATTCTGCCCCGCCAAAATCTTATCGGGAATCGATGAACACCACTCATGAAATTTTTTAATGAGCTCCTCTTCCGTCATCTTCGTCTGATCGCGAATCTGCTCCTCAGTAAATCCTGCAACAGCTAATCCTTCAGGATCAACGGCGGCGCCATCGCGCAAACGGCATTCGCCATAAAACGTATTCTCTGGATGGTCAAAATCAAGAGCGCCAATGCTCAGCAATCCATGGATCTCCAGATCCGCGCCGCTCGCTTCACAGTCAACAACAATCATAGCATGATATGGGCCTGGTCGGATTTTCATATCAGGTTGCGTGTTGATAAGGGTGCAACCCTTATTTTGAACCAACGACCACCAGCTCACCTAGAGCAGTTGTCTCCTCAAAGCGAAGAGGTGCCATATAAGACATGCACAAGCACGGTATGCTTTTGGTGCTCTAAACCAGGCTGAGCTACAGGCCCATGAAGAAAACCAGAGGATTGTTATTTTTAAATGTTGTCAAAAAAAAGAAAAAAAGAAAAAGATGCAGTTATCGTCTCGTACTGCGGCGAGTTGTACGTCGGGTTGACCGTCGTGCAGAACCTCTTCGTGCTGCCATGTCTTTAACCTCCGTTAATGATGAAAATAGGTAGCTAATGCTACTAGGAAAAATGCGATGAAGAATAATTCCGTTCATGAGAAGTTGTTTTTTGTCCTCTTTTTATTAATAAATTAAATGTAATACATCTATATAAACATGTCGTTTTCGAGAAATTATTTTATTTGAACAGTAGTAGTGAACGGCGTCTGTGTCGTCAAGTCATGCACAGTAATAGTATACGGTCCTGGTGGTATAGCCCGCGAAATCAGAATAGAAATTGACCGCTTTGTGTAGCAGACAGAAGTCGCACAGAGAGAAAATCTCTGGATAGGGCGCGTTTTTCCAAAGGGAGTAAGCGTAAGGGACCGATCAAATCCGCGAGGACCGGGAACGACGTACACAGAAGATTTTTCTCCTCGTTTAAGAGCGCCCGTCACAAAAAGAGCAGGTCCTTCGCGAGAAAGAAGGTCAGTGTCAGTTTGCGGCTGGAAAACGCTGTACCCCATATCGCGAAGCGTGAACCCGGTGATAGAATGAAAGCTAAACGCAAAAAAAGAAAGGAGAATAATCACAACCGTAGAAAGGATAATGGGGGTATTGCGCATAGCAGTAAGGTCAACCGATTCTTTAAATACCTTGTGTCATCATTCAGCTGTTAGAAAAACGAGAAAAGATTATAAGGAACGGCAATGCAGTTCAGCTGATGAAAAACTTCTCGCTCGATGGATGGAGGCAGCTTCACATCAGAATAATGCAGGCTATAGAAGCAAAGGTAGCGTTGGGTGAGATAGAAAGAATAATTGAGCGGGCCTGTCCAGAATTAACTCCAGACCGTTCAATGCCGCCCAATATCTACTATCGCGGGCACATCCAGGGGTTGCCAAGTCCTGAAATCGAGATTGCACTCATCCCCAAGAAGACTGGTCTGCAGGTTAAAGGTGTGTGGGACTACGGAAGTTATTCCCCATGTCGCTAAGAAAACGATTCACCAGAGAAAGTTTTAAAAGAGTGGAGCACCTTGGCAAAAAAGAGGCCAGGATGAAAAACATGCTTGAGATAAAGAGGGTTGACATTCTGAACTTTGATCCGCGGACAAATATCGCGCGTTGCGGCGTCAAGTACACGAGAAATACTGCGTTAAAGTCGCTCGTCATTGATTTCAAGATGGACAACGCGTCAGCCATTGCACAAAATTTGATCAGCACAATTAAAGAACAAGAAAAAGAAAACGATGCTTCAGAAGAAATTGTCGACGATATCAAAATAAACGTGTTAACGGAGTTCGTGAACGAAGAAGGAATAGAAGACATGGTGTTCAATTTTTTTGCGCGGCTCTGTGATAAAACACGGCGATTAAAACACGAAAAGAATCATGTAGAGTATATGAAAATGTTTGACCAGGTGCGGATGGAAAAACTGATCGTCAAAAAAGCAGAAGAGCGACCTGGTCTTGGGCGATAAATGATCTGTCTCGGCATCGAAAGCACCGCCCATACGTTTGGCGTTGGAATTCTGTCGCAGAAAAAACAAGTCTTCGCAGACATCAGAGCAGTCTACAAAAAAGAAAAGGGCGGTATTATTCCAACAGAAGCGGCAGAGCACCATAAGCTCAATGCAAAAAAACTGATCAAAGACGCGTGCCAAGAAGCAGAAGGGAAAGGAATCACCAAAATAGATCTCGTCGCGTATAGCCGAGGTCCTGGCCTTGCACCCTGTCTCCATGTTGGTCTTCATGAAGCAAAAGAGCTCGCAAAAAGCCTGAACGTTCCCTTAATTGGCGTCAATCACCCGCTTGCCCATCTCTCGTCAGCGCATTTGTTTACGGAAACAAAAGACCCTGTATATCTCTATTTAAGTGGAGCAAACACACAGGTGATTGCCTTGGGAGGGAAAAAATTCCGTGTCTTTGGCGAAACAGTCGACATTGGGCTGGGAAATGCGCTCGATAAATTTGGTCGCGACATTGGTATTGGCTTTCCAGCAGGTCCTGCCATTGAAGAACTCGCAAAAAAAGGGAAGTATATCGAGCTCCCGTATGTTGTTAAAGGGATGGACACGTCGTTCTCTGGTCTTGTCACGAAATTGTCGTCTCTCGCTAAAAAAGGAGCGAACAAAGAAGATCTCTGCTTTTCCTTCCAGGAAACCGCGTTCGCCATGGTCACTGAAGTGGCAGAGCGCGCCTTGGCGCATACTGAGAAAAAAGAGCTCGTCGTCATTGGCGGCGTGGCTGCAAACAAACGATTGGCAGAAATGCTCATGATCATGTGCAAAGAACGGGGGGCACAGTGTTTCGTCGTTCCTTTAAAATACGCAGCAGACAATGGCGTGCAAATTGCGTATCAAGGTATTCTTGAATATCTCGCAGGTGCTCGAGAGAAGAAACCAGACATCTATCCGTATGAACGGGCCGATGATGTTGACGTCACCTGGACGTATAGTTAAAGGCTCAATCGCGTGATAATAAAACGGCCAGGAACAAGGTCGGATCCTAAAATGCCTTGGATTCGAAAATTCTGGTACACGGCATCGAGCAAAGGCTGATCTGCGCTGATATGGTGGTGCGTTTCACTGCTAAACCGGTCAAGGAGGTGGTTGATTTCTTCAGTTGTACGAAAAGAGGCGTTCGTCGTGTACGTATGATGCTGGCGAATAAGGCGAAGAGGTGTTGTTGGTCCCTCGCAGATCAGTTGATGAAGCCGGGAGTCATGAAGGAACGGTTCAACAAGACCAAAATGGACAAGATCTCGTTGAAGGTAGTACACAAAACCGGCAAAAGACTCGTCAGACAACGGAATAGCCATCTCCGTGGCCATCTTCTGAACCATCTTGTACAGAGTTCGCTGGTCATCAAGAAGACGAACATCACGAACCTGTTCACGAAAAGCAAGAAGAAGGCGCATTTCAGCATCAGTCAAGGAAGGTTCCTGAAGAGTATAGGTACTGCCAGTCACCTGGGCGCTCGCTAAAACCTGACGCGTCTTCTGATCAACGACCAACGGGATAGTGAGAGGCGCTATCTTCTGCTGGACCTCAGGCGTCTCAAGTGCAGATGCCCGGTATCCTTCCTGGAGAAACGAGGAAGAATCCTCTACAGAAGAGGGTAAAGGCGGAGAAGGAAATGAAAGCTCTGGCGTATCAGACGTCTGGCCTACATGAGCGCGAAGGCGTTGGAGGGAATTGAGAAGTGATACTCGCCCATCATCTCGGTGTTGCCTGGCGCGGGCACGGACAACTTCACGCATGAGAATAAGAAGCGCGCGGCGTTGCGGATTGAGTTTATTCATTGCAAGCGCTGATTGAACTTTCTCAAGCAACGGTCTGATTGTCTCAGACATGTCATCAACAAGGAAATGAATCTCAGGGTCCATTAGAGAGAAGGAAGATTTTTTGGTGGAGGCG
>CAYJLN010000037.1:0-7462 GCA_964371275.1 Candidatus Woesearchaeota archaeon | reverse complement strand
CTAAGCCACAGGATTTCTCCACGCGGGACTTAAGTGTGACACTCAATCTGAGTCCTGCCCGTTAAGTCCCTCTTATTATCGAGGTTTGACCAGCTCCGGCATCCCCGCTTGATCTTGAAAAATGAGAGAATTCTTTATAAATCTAGTGGTTAGGTTTTGTTTTATGGCGGTAAAAAATTATAAAAAAATTATTCTCGATCCGAAGAGCTCGAAAGATCAGAAAATTCAAGCCGCTTTCAAGCTAGAAAATATTGCCGATGAATCCTCTATTAAAGCGATAGCTAAAGCGATGCTGACCGATCCGTCGCCCATTGTTCGCTATGAATGCGCCTTTTCGTTAGGTGAAACTGCTGCTGCAAAACAAGCGGGACCTTTTTTGATGAAAGCTGTTGAAACTGACACGAGCCCTTTTGTTCGCCATGAGGCCATGATGGCGCTAGGGACTTTAGGGGATCCGTCGTTTATTCCGTTTGTCAAGAAATTCCTCACTGATTCTGACCCTAATATCTCTGAATCTGCAGAAATTGCGTTAGAACGATTAACTGTTACGAATGACGATTAAGTTTTTTAAGAGAAACCTTTAAAAGGGATTATTTTCAAATATCCAGCAGATGAGTCTCTTATTCCCCATTCTTGCAAGCGTTCTAATTATCAGCCTTATTTCTTTTATTGGTGCGATTCTCTTATTTTTCACAAGAACGTTACGATCGAATAACATTTTCTTCTTTGTTGCCTTTGCTGCTGGATCTCTTCTTGGCGCTGCTTTCTTAGATCTTCTTCCTGAATCATTTGAAAGTGGAAACGATAACCTTTTTGCTCTTGCCTTATTGGGAATCTTATTTTTCTTTGTCCTTGAACGCTTTATTTTCTGGCATCACCATCATGCTGGGGAACGAGAACAACATTCGTTTACGTATTTGAACCTCGTTGGTGATGCAATTCATAATTTTGTTGATGGAGCTATTATTGCTGCGAGCTTCTTAACTGATTTGTCTCTTGGTGTTGTAACGACAATCGCCATTGCATTCCATGAAATCCCTCAAGAGATTGGAGATTTTAGCATTCTTCTTTATGGTGGATTAAAAAAAGGGAAAGCATTATTCCTGAACTTCTTATCTGCACTCACTGCCGTTCTAGGAGCATTATTGACCTATGTTGCAGCAGGATTTATTGAAACATCGCTTCCTTATTTGATTTCGTTTGCTGCTGGCGGATTTATTTACATTGCAAGCGCTGACTTGATCCCAGAATTGCAGAAAGAAACCAATGTGAAACGGTCGTTCCTTCAGTTTTGCTGTTTCTTGCTTGGTGTCGGACTTATTGCTGTTGTGATTGGGCTGTTTGAATAGTTTTTAAGAAAACAGCCACCGAAGGGAATTGAACCCTCGACCCCGGGTTTACGAAACCCGTGCTCTACCGGCTGAGCTACGGTGGCGTCATATCTTTAGTTTTTTCTTGAGCTCGTCTATGCTGTATTTTTTCTGGCAATTACTACAAATTGTTTTTTTCTTTTTTCCCTGCACAAGATACGTCCCTTTAATTTTTTCTAAAAACGTCTCTTCGATCTTCTCTTTACAGACGTCGCATTTCATTCTTTTTCGTTCAGAAAAGATAGTATTTAAACGTATCTTCTCCAGTAGAGAGATTTGCTGTTTTTTATTTTTTAATAGATGTGATGTAGATTTTTCAACATATAGTTCTTTAGTTAAGATAAGATTATAAATAAAAAGTGATTGGTCTTTTTACTTATTATTGCTGAAAAATAGGGGTGGTTTGCTCATGATGGATAAGATCAGGAAAAGAAACGGCGCTGTTGTTGATTTTGAGGAAGACAAGATGGTCAATGCCATCTTCAAGGCGCAGCAAGCAGTTGGCGAAGGCGACCGAGAACAGGCAAAACTCGTCGCTCAGGATGTTATTAAAAAACTCGAACAAAAATTCAAGCGATCGATTCCTTCTGTTGAAGAAGTCCAGGACATGGTTGAACAGGTCCTGATGGAACAGGGGCTCACTAAATCCGCAAAGGCATATATTCTCTACCGAAACAAACGCACTGAAGAACGCGAATTAAAATCCTCTTTGCTTGGAGGTCTTATTGACGACAATAAAGACATCACTATTAACTCCCTGCGTGTGCTGAAAGAACGCTACCTTGCAAAGGATGATGTGGGAAAGGTCATTGAAACGCCAAACCAGCTTTTTAGACGCGTTGCAAATAACATCGCACAAGCAGACAAGATCTATAGTGAAAATGCAGGGAAAACTGCACAGGAATTTTTTGATATACTCAGCAATCTGTATTTCATGGCTAACTCACCTACGTTGATGAATGCCGGCAGGGATTTACAACAATTAAGCGCGTGTTTTGTTCTGCCTGTTGAAGACAGCATGGAAGGTATTTTTGAAACCTACAAGAACGCTGCACTCATCCATAAAACTGGCGGCGGCACTGGCTTTGCGTTCTCTCGATTACGCCCGAGAGGAGATTATGTCAAAACAACTGGAGGTGTTGCTTCTGGACCGGTAAGTTTCATGCGCGTTTTCAATTGGGTGACTGAAGTTGTGAAACAAGGCGGAACGAGACGAGGAGCAAACATGGGCATCCTTCGTGTTGACCACCCTGATATTCTTGAGTTCATTACGGCAAAAGAGGATGAACGCGAATTAACAAACTTCAACATTTCTGTGGCTGCGACGGACAAGTTCATGGACGCAGTTAAAAACAATACGGATTATGAGCTCGTCAATCCCCGCAACGGGCAAGTCGTCAAGAAACTTAATGGGCGAAAAGTCTTTGATCTGATCGTGACCATGGCGTGGAAAAACGGCGATCCTGGATTTGTCTTTATTGACCGCATTAACCGTGAGAATCCTACGTTCCATACTGGTGTTATTGAAAGCACTAATCCGTGCGGCGAGCAACCGCTTCCACCGTATGACAGCTGCAACTTGGGATCCATTAACGTTGCACTGATGGTGAAAGCGAATGCCAAAGGCGGATTTGATGTTGACTGGGAAAAATTACGTGAAGTGACACGGATCTCGACGCATTTCCTTGATAATGTCATTGACATGAACAAGTATCCTATTCCCCAAATTGAAAAAGTAACAAAATCACATCGACGCATTGGTTTGGGAATTATGGGTTTTGCAGATTTATTGACAAAACTGAATATCTCGTATGACACCGAGGAAGCCTTGCAGCTCGCAGACAAGCTCATGGGGTTTGTTCATGAGGAATGCAAGAAAGAATCTGTGGAACTTGCCAAACGGAGAGGAATGTTCCCTGCCTTCAAAGGAAGCAAATGGGACACGGGCAAGAAAGAGGACCAGGTGAGAAATGCAACGTTGACGACCATCGCTCCTACGGGAACAATCTCCATGATTGCAGACTGTTCTTCAGGCATCGAACCGCTGTTCTCCATCTGCTATATCAAGCGCGTCATGGACGGACAAGAATTACTGTATGTTGACCGGCAATTCGAGGCTGCTGCAAAAAAACGCGGCTTTTACAGCGAAGAACTGATGAAGCGCATCGCAATTAGTGGAAGCGTCCATCACCTGACTGAAATACCTGCTGACGTGAAACGCATTTTTGTGACGTCTCATGACATTACACCTGACTGGCATGTCAAGATGCAGGCTGTGTTCCAGAAACATGTTGAGAGCGCGGTGTCAAAAACCATTAACTTCCCACATTCCGCGTCTATTGAAGATGTGGAAACTGCCTATCTCCTTGCTTATGATCTGGGCTGCAAAGGCATTACGATTTATCGCGACCAGAGCAGAGGAGAGCAAGTGCTGAAGATCGATACGAGTGCTATTGAACGGCAAATGGAAAACTACAAACAAGGGAACATTGAAGGGAAGAAACCTGAAAATCTTGCGGCGAAGCAGCATACTGGTCATGCAAAAGCAAAGGATGCGTGTCCAGAATGTGGCTCGAAGATGCAGGCTGGAAATGGGTGCTTCACTTGCTCATCGTGCGCGTTCTCTTATTGCAAAGTAGGGTAATTGTTCCCTCTTTTTGCTTTTGAGTTGGGGGCGATGTTAACGAAAGGTCTTATTCACGTGTATACGGGGGGTGGAAAAGGAAAGACCACCTGCTCACTTGGGCTAGCGATGCGTGCAAGCGGCCACAACCTGACGTCGTATATGATTCAATTCTTGAAAGGTGGCGATACGGGTGAGCTTTTTGCCGTCCAAAAATACGCGCCGTACTTGAAGATCGTTCAATTTGGCAAGGACGCTTTAAAAGAAAAACAAATGAAGATCTTTGGATTTGGTCATCAAGACGAAAATAAGCTTGATGAAGACGAGATTTACGTGTTTCCTTCTGATAATGAAGAAAAAGAGCCAAGCAGAATGGCGCTTGAGCATGCCAAGTATATCATTTCTTCGGGAATGTATGATCTTGTTATTTTAGACGAGATTAATTGCGCTATGGACAAAAAACTCATTTCTGTTTCTGAAGTCGTTGATATTTTATCCCATAAGCCTCCGCATGTTGAAGTTGTTCTTACGGGGCGTGGTGCGCCGAAAGAGGTTATTGAGGTTGCGGATTATGTGACGGTCATGGAACGCGTGAAGCATCCGTACGATAAGGGCATTATGGCGAGAAAGGGGATTGAATACTAACATGAATGAAGCATCTCTTGTTCAACGCGCGTACGATTATATCTGTGAATCCATGGTCAATGGTGATCCTGGCCATGATAAATGGCATGTCTATCGCGTCTGGCGTCTTGCACAACAGATCTGTCTCGAAGAACCATCTACAAACAAACTTGTTGTTGAATTAGGGGCAGTCTTGCATGATATTGGCGATTGGAAATTCCATGGTGAAGGCGAAGGTGTGAGAAAAACTCGCCTCTGGCTTTCTTCTCAAGGCGTCGATGAGGAGATTATTGCTTCTGTTGAAGCCATTGTTCGTGATATTTCGTTTAAAGGCGCTCTTGTCGAAGAACCAATACTTAGTCTTGAGGGGAAGATTGTACAAGATGCCGATCGTTTGGACGCAATTGGTGCTATTGGGGTCGCCCGTTGTTTTACTTATGGAGGGTATAAACGGCGCGTTCTGCATGATCCTTCCCTACGTCCTGTTCTGCACACTAGCGCTGATGCTTACCATCATGCCAATGGCACCGCAGTTAATCATTTCTATGAAAAACTGCTTTTGCTTAAAGAACGTTTGCATACTAGAGCAGCCCGACGCATTGCAGAGCAACGCCATCAGTTTATGACAAGCTATCTTGATCAATTCCTTGCTGAATGGGAAGGGAAACGGTAATTTAGTCATCGAAGAATTCTGGTTTCTTTAGTTCTCCAATGCTTTTTGCGATGAATTCTTTAATTCCGTCTTCAGACTTTTTTCCAAGGGCTTCATCAATGTGCTGGCCATTAAAGAACAGTGTGAA
Source organism: Candidatus Woesearchaeota archaeon (assembly GCA_964371275.1). Lineage (GTDB taxonomy): Archaea > Nanobdellota > Nanobdellia > SCGC-AAA011-G17 > UBA489 > CAYJLN01. Next base: position 2,045 of record CAYJLN010000037.1, on the reverse strand, counting down.
ATGCGGGATGGACATGATACTATATCTCTCAACAAGTTCGGGGTTGTCTTCAGTCACTACCTCATAAAAATCGATGTAGTCTTTGTTTTTGTATGTATCAAGTACTTTGTTCATAATGGGGATCATTTGCCGACACGGCTCGCAATTTTTTCCAGAAAACTCAACGAAGACGAGCTTCTTGCTTTTCAACACCTTCTGATCAAACTCTTTTGCCGAAATTTTTTCCATTTTTTGTTATAACCTTTCCTTTACTGCCGCATAGATCAACGGGACTGCGATGGTAGCATCACAAAAGACATCGACGATCTGCCCTTTTTCTTCCATTTTTCCCCAGGATATTCCTTCACGCAATTCTGCTCCTGAGCTTCCGCCAAATTCAGGACGATCAGTCGTGATTTGAATGCCGTATGATGCCTGCTTGGAGAACTGCATCGCTTGCTGGATATGGTTCTTTGGGACACCGCCTCCGATGTAGAAGACGCCTGTTTTTTTTGCCGTCCATGCAATGTCGATCATTTCGTTTAAATCGCTGAATGCATCAACAACGAGTTTCTGTGACTGGTTGAAGTTCCATAGCTGCAAGCCCAGACCAGAGTCTGACAATGCTGGACAGTAGATGGGGATTTTCTTTTGCGCACAGACGCTGAGAATTGATTCTTTTTTAACGTTCCTTCCAATCTCCCAGAGCAATTCTTTGATGCCGATGCCACTCTTGAGATTCTTGAAAATTTCTTTGGTAAAGTCTTCCATTTTTTCGTAGACCTTTGCAGGCATGTAACTGTCATACATTCTGACGATACCTTTTTTGTAGAGTTCTGCATCATCTGCTTTATGCGTTCCTTGCAAATGATGGTATCCGAGGGCTTCGACGAGGTCATGCGTTAATGTTGCGCCTGTGGTAACAAACACATCAATATAGTCGTTTTTCAGCATGTCAATAATGATCTCTTTCATGCCGCCAGGCACCATTGCGCCTGCAAGGCCAAAAAATAACGTACAGTCTTTGTCTTTTAGCATCATTTCAAGAATATCAGCTGCTTTTGCGATTCTTCCTGCGCCCATGACGCCAGATTGTTTCATCTGGTTGACGAGCTGGTTGACAGACATACCTTTGCTAATCTTTATATGGTGCAGTTCTTTCCATTCATGGGCTGAATGCTTCATAAAACTGACCAAGAAAATGACGGCTTATAATTCTTTCTCTTGAAACTCGTTACTTTTCTTTGTACTCAGAGAAATGCTTTGAAAGCTGCGGGCCGCGCCTTTCTGTAAAGTAATTAGACTCAAGTTTATCTGATTTATCACCATACACTTTATCTGGAAGTCCACGTAGTTTTTCGATGGCAAACCCGCACAAGGCCTGTTCATGGAATGTAATAAACGGAACATTTTCCGTACTTCGTGCTTCAAGTGTTGGTGATTTTCCTTTTTTCTCTTGGTTTCTCCCAGAACCCCAACCAGGATCAACAAATCCTGCATAATGTGTTCGTAAGTTACCATAATTTGCATCAATAGGCACCATCGTTGCCGCCCATGCTTCTTGTGTTTCTTCTAGCACTGGCAAGGCAATTCGTGGGCTTGTTGCAAGGAGATAGAACTCTCCTGGGGAGATCATAAGAAGATTGTCCTCTCTTTCTATTCTTGTGAAAAAATCATTTGGGTTGTGATCTCTCTTTTGCAGATCAATAAATCCATGAGGATCACGTCGCGAAAAATATGCTCGCATTCGTGGTTCTAAATCCACGCCGACATAAAGCGCCGAGTTTCTTACATGTAATTTTTTAACATCGATGGGAACTCCTTCATGTGAATACGCAAGTGGCGCGCGTTCATGAAGCATTCTTATTCCTAAATCGTCAAGTCTGGAATCACCAACGATGAATTTGATTTGACTTAATGTGTCGCCTGGGTGTATTTTTACAGGAAAACTTAATGGCGTTGCAATGCAATATAATCTTCCGTTATATCCTAGAGGTAACATATCAAACACAGGGTAGTGATCACCAACAACTTTCGTCGATAAGTCTATGCGTCCTGTTGAACTT
>CAYJLN010000036.1:0-7609 GCA_964371275.1 Candidatus Woesearchaeota archaeon | reverse complement strand
ACAGAGAGAAACAGACCCTGAAATGACCGCATCCACATCCACAGCGGTAAAGGAATAATCTCCGGGACGGGAAAAATCCAAAAGTCCTCTCACGATTTTTCTGCACTTTTGAGCGGCACGTTCAATTTTTTCTTATAGCGATAAAGCTGGGCAAATCCATAGTTATGGGTATGAATAAGATCAAAATCTTTCACGCCAGTATTACCAATAGTCTGATAGGCATCACGTCCCTGAAAGTAAATGGTAAAGCGACCACGAAGAGGAATGGTTGTAATGGGAATGTCGCCATAATGAGAGGAATTTGTCTTGGGAGTAAACAGGTGATGGCGAACGCCAAGTTTGGTAAGATCCCTCACTAAATAAAAAATATTCAGACTCAGTCCGCGATTGAACTCCTTGCCCAAATAAAATTCTGGACAAAACCGAAGAACATAAGGCGGGGGCATAGCTCACTCCACTATATGCTCTTTTTTTAATCTTTCCGAAAGAATACTTGTAAGAACAGCTTGGCCTTGAGGAGTAAAGTGATTATCATAATCCCAGAAAAGTTTTTCGTTGCGTTGCTGTTGGAAATCTGAAAGCGTGTCAATACAACGGATGCGAAGTTTATCACAGGTATCAAGAACAAGGGTATTTGGTTGGAGAATATCAACAGGATACGAAATCTTATCTGAAATGAGGTTAAAATAGACTTGCTCTTTGAAAGGAATCAGCACGACCAGAAGTGTTTTGCCATGATCGCGTGCAAACTGAGAAAAGTCAGTCATGGCTTGTGTGGTGTGTTCAATACCCTCTAAGACCAGAGGATCAGCACGGGGTACACGTGCATAATCAAGCTTAATGGCATTTCGCGGATCAAGATCAAAATTACCAAAGTGATCGTCCCAGTAGCTGTCAACTTCAAGGATATACTCAGGCGAAGGTGTTGAAGAAAAAAAAGGACCAAATCGATTGAAAAAAGACTTCACAGGAAGATTATAAGTAAAATAGATCTGATAGAAATGATACGCAAGTTTACTTCGTATGATCAGGGGATAAAACCACCGGGATCGATAGAGATTATTCTCGGTTTCTTGAAGAGTATTCAAATCAAGCTGACTGAATCCATAATTATCAATAAACTCGTTTCCAAGCCACATGGCAGAGATCACATACTGATGAGAAGGCAAGGAATCATACACTGTGCGATAAAGAGCAAAGGACTGCGCAATACCAGCACCTTGTCCAAGATTAAGAACATCGGTAGAAGGAAAAGACCGCTCAAGTCGTTCTGTCCAGATATCCTCAAGGTTTAACGCAGCGCCCCAAGTAAACGAATCACCAAGGGCAACAAGGAACTGTTCAGCATCAAGGTCAATGCCATCATCACGCATCCCATAACGGGGAAATCCGGGGATCGGAACAGCAGTAAAATGGATGACATTAGGTTCTTTTTCCCTTCCTGTGTAATCAAGGAACGTATCAATGAAAGGGACAAACGTTGTCCCCCAATAAGGATTTGTTTTCGTAGACAAGAAATACTGTTCTTTGAGTTTCATACGCTCAAAACCTTCGTTGTCAAGAGGGAGAACGCGAACAAGCATCTCGCCAAGGAAGAGACAAACGAGTAATACAACGAAAAATAAGAAAAGCTGTTTTTTAAAACGGCTAAAAAGACCAACAAAAAAACCAAGCGACGTTGGAAGATGAGTCAAATAAGAAACGAAAGGGCGATAAAATGCCGCCCATCGTTCGTAAGAGTAACGATACGATCGAATAAAAAGCGAACAAGAAGAGAGAAATAAGAAGACGAAATGAAGAACCAGAAGAGAGAAAAAGAAAGAATTCAAAAATCCGAGAGCAATAAGTAAAAAGGGCAGACCAGCAAGGATCATCGAGAAAAACTTTCTAGGAGTAAAATACGTTCGACCCTGAAGTTTTCCAGTAGCGAACTGGCCTTTAACATAGTGAAGAGGTCGTTCTTCCCATTTATGCCACCAATGTGCAGCAGGTTCATAAACAATAAAGTAACTACATTCTCGTGCCCGTCGTGCGAGATCAATGTCTTCATGATATCCTTTAGTGAGATCATAGCCACCGATTTTGTCATACACGGATTTTTTAATGACCCACGCGGCAACCTTGCCTTGCGCAATTTCGCGCTGCATATGAGTAATATTATCGAAGCGAAAACGGTAAAGCAAACTCTTGTAGCGAGAAATAAAGGTACGTGGCTCCCAGACAAAGACTTTTCCGATAACGCCAAAGACTTCTTTCTTTGTAAGATGCTTCACACACTTTTCAAGATAATCAGGAGCATAATACGCGTCAGCATCAACAATGAAAAGGATAGCTCCTTTAGCGCGGTCGCAGCCATATTTACGCGGCCGTACACAACCATAGCCTTCTTTATGGTCAAGACGAAAATAACGAATACGTTTGTCTTTCTTCGCAAACAGCGCAGCAATTTCAGGAGTTTTATCGGTGCTTCCATCGTCAATAATAAGAATCTCAAAATTGGTATAGGTCTGACTCAGAAGAGATTGAAGATGCCGTGCAAACAGCTCTTCTTCATTATACACGCCACAGATAATGGAAACTTTGTCCATGGGACTCTCATGCAGAAAATGCGGGAAAAGCGTATATAAAACTTCGCTCAGGACGATCGCTTAAAAATAGCCATAAAGTCAGTAAAATCTTGTTTTGTGGGAAGAAGGTGGAGCGTAAGATGTAAACGGCGAAGGACAAAAGAATTCATGAGGATAAAATTGACAAGCGAACCAATAGTAAAAGAAAGAATTGCTCCGCCAACATCTAAGGAGGGAATTAAGAAGTAGGCAAGGACGGTAGACAGGAGAATACCCACAGGGGTAACTTTAAGCTGGATATCAAGATTGTTCGTCGCTTTGATCAATGCACCAGTAATGAATGCGAGCGAAGTGACAATGCCAAAAAGAAGGAACCACAAAAGAAGCGACAATGCTTGAGCATACTCAGGGAAAATAAAATGGACAAGATACGGGGCAACAAAAAAAATGAAAAAAGAAATGAGTACAACAGCAAAGAAAGTAAACTTAAGGCCCATATTATAGACGCTTTCTACATCTTTGTGATTCCCTTCTGCAGAAAGGCGGGATAAGTAAGGAAATAAAACAAAAGAAAACGTTTGAGGAATAGCAATGACGAGAATAGAGGTGAGACCATAAAGAAATTTATAGAACCCGACAACGTCAGGAGAAAAAAATTTTGCGAGCATCAAAATAAATGTTTGGGGATAAAACTGATAGAGGACCGTAAGTCCAAGAAAAGTAAAACTATAGCGAAGAATAGTGCGATAGGGAACCAGTGTCGAAGTGAAAGAAACGTGGCGGAGTAGAAGCCAAGCGATAAAAATTGTCAAAAGAACTGCCGCTATGATGCCGAAAAGAACGCCAAAGAGTGAGCCCATATAGTAAATGAAGATGCCAACGAGAATCAATCGCAACACAGCAAACGACGCTTCGAGAATAATGTAGTGACGTAGTTCAGTGAGACCAAGAAAGATGCTGGAGAATGTCTCTTTGATGGCTGATAAAAAGAGAAGTGCTCCAATTAATCGGACAAGATACGTAAGAGGAAGAGCAAAGAAGGAAGTAATAACATCAGAAAAGAAAATAGACGCAACGAGTAAGAACAAACCGACAAGTGCATTGATTTTAAGGCCCCGTTCAAAAACGCTACGCTCACGCTTTTCAGCAACATACTTGATCAATGCATTATTAGTGCAGATAAAAAATGTTGAAAGGGTGTCAAAAATGCTCATGCAGATGCCAAGGACACCGTATTCAAATGGTTTGAGAAACTTGGCAACAAGAGAAAAATAAAAGACATTCAGGACTCGAGAGACAATCTGCCAACTCGTAAGAGAGGTAGACTTTTTGAAGATTTCCTGATTGATAGACGAACCATTATCAGATGCCATAAATGGAGGAAAAAAAGCGAGCTATAAAAAGGTATGGTCTACGGTACAAGGAGGATCTTATAGAGAAGATATTCCTTACCAATATAAACAACGGGAAATTTGAGTACTGGTGCAGAACGGGGGAAGATAACATGATCAAATCCATAGCGTTGGCTAAGAGAGTAGATCTGGTCAGTTGTTAAAGAAGCATACGCAGAGTCAATGGCTGAAACTGAAAGGTTTGCTGGAGAAACCCCAATGTTCCCAAGTCGTTCTACCCATTCGGGAGCAGCCTTCTTGCTTAAATATGCAGGACCGTTATCGCTATCGACATAGACGCCACGCTGAGCAAGGAGACGGAAATCCCGTTGATACGGTGGGATCAGGAAAGTAGCGGACGTATCAGTATTGGTGCTGATCCACCGAGCAAGAGTCGTCCAATCGTTTTTCTGATAGTGGTGAGGGAAATCAAAATGGGTTGAAAAGGATTCCTGGTGCCATGCAAGGGAAATAAAAAGAAGAACAACGAAAGCAAAAATCGAAAGTGCCAGTGACGTATGAAATGAAGGGAAATGTGCAAAAGAGCGAACGAGAAAGTAAACAAAGAGCAAAAAAAGAGTAACAATAACAGGAATAAATAGATGACGAAGAACAGCATAAACGAGATCAAAATGTCCTGCAAAAGAAAAAACAAGAGGAATCAGGACAGCAAGAGCAGAATAAAAGAAAGGAGCGTAGCGCAACAGCGATCTGAATCGAGATACGGTGATAACCGCAACAAGAGGGAGAATAAGCCAAAGAGCAACATAGTCATAAAAGAACAACGCAGAAACAAGAAAGATTGCAATGGGGATAGTGGTGAACGTGTTCTTACGGACAAGATCAACAATGAGGAAGCTTGTATAAAAAATGATGAATGTGGACAAGAAAAATGTTGAACGGAAAAGTTGGGAGGCAATGACAAATTCAATGGGGTAAATCTGAGTAAAAAAAACGCCAAGAACGCCAAGAACGAGGAATCCTATGGAAAGAGTAAGAAGAGAAGAATGAATGGATTTGTGTTTTGAGAATGAGGGATGACGATAAAAATAAACAAAAGAAAAAATTCCTAAGAAAATCAACGGGAGCACACTAAGATACTGATGTAAGCTCCACTGAAAGGGAAAAGAATGGGCGAAATCAACACCTTTAATCAGAGAGACCCAAGACTGATCAGCAGAAAAGAAAGAGTGGCCTGCCGTATCTGAAAGAAGAATAAGGGGGAGAATCATTAGGGTAAATAAACTGCATCCGTACAGGAAAGAACGCCTGTTGATCAAACGGAAACGAAGAAGGAAAAAGACGCCATACAACGCAAAGAGATGAAGCGATGAGAGAGCGTGAATGTTAAAGGCGATACCTAAAATGAAAAAGGAGAAAAGATAACGGTTTCGAAGGAAGAAATACAAGGAAAACCGGCGGAGGGGGATAGCCAAGGTAATATGATAGGTGATGGCGCGGAATGTCATGTCAGTACCGAATGAAGGTTTCATAATAATGAGAAGGGCAACAGCCACGTAACTAGTAAGATTGTCGTTGAAAAGAAGGGAAACTAATTTGTATAAGATAAAAACATAAAGAGCAGTAGCAAGTACATACAGGATCAGCATAAGGGGCTCGATTGCAAGAAGTTTATTCAAAAATCCAACAGTTGGGTAGTACAACGAATTCTCGGAGCTGAACTGGAAAAGGTAATCAGTTGGATACAGAGAAGGATCAGCTGACTTAAAGATAAGGGGAAGCTGGTACTTATGATTACCGACACCGAATTTGTAGCCACGGATAAGAACTGAAAAAAGAGTAAGGAGAAATAAAATCAAATAATGGCGTATCTTTTGTTGGTCCATGAAGATCAGGAAACATGCTGAAAAAAGGGTTCTTATAGGTTACGGATTGTAGCAGAAGGATCTAAAACTCTTTTCTAAGCACAAAACACACGTTGTTATACAGGGCAGTGAAGCTTAATCCCGTCACAAGGCAGGAAAGAATTTTGAAAGGGTTGAGCCAGGGTGTCAAATAGCATTTATCAACAAGAGAATATCCTTCAAAAAAGGTGAGGATATTTGATTCTAAGGGAAAAGGTTGCTTATGCTGCGGGTTGTCATAATAATGGGCCATTGAAAGAGAAGACTTAATGTGGGGAACAGACAAAATAATATATCCGCCCTTGACCAAAAGTGAAGAGATATGCTTGGCATAATCAATACGTTCTTGATAGGTAAGATGTTCAAAGCATTCGAAAAGGGTAATTGCATTGAAACGGTGGGTAATGCTAAAGGTAGAATGGAAAGTATAGCCTTTTTCTTCTGCAATTTTGCGTGCTTCTCGTTCAATATCAAACGCATGTAATCTGGCTTTTTGTCGTTCTTTTTTTACCAAATCAAGAAAATCACAGTTGCCGCACCCGATATCAAGCACTGCATCGCCGTCATGAATATAACGCAATGCAAATCGTTTTGCCTTCAGCGCATCAACTAAGGAAACTTCTTTCGTCTGTTTTTGCCATTGGTGGATTTTCATGGAATCACGCGCAATACGTTCTTTTTATAGTTTCCTTCGAAAAAGCTCAAGAAGCAGTTTTCTATTTAAAACATCCCAATTATAGATCAAAACTGCCTCAGACCGGTTCTTTTTTGCAATAGCTCTTCGAAGTGATGACGATCGAACAAGACGTAAGATCGTAGCAGCAATGTCTTCAATACGTCGTTCATCAACAAGAAGCCCGTTAACACCATCTTTGACAAGTCGTTTTAAGTTACCAAAATTACTAGCAACAATAGATTTTCCGCAGGCCTTGTATTCATGAATCTTAATCGGAGAGTAGAAGTAATCAAATGTCCGGAAAGGCGGATACGTTCTATCGAATAATGCCAAACAGATGTCGCTCGCAGAAAGATAGCTAGGGAGTAATGAAAAATCAATTGCGCCAGGAAAAAGGACTGCATGATCAATATGAAGATTATGCGCAAGAGACTTGCATAAGGACAGTCGTTTACCATCCCCAATCATCAAAAAACGAACGGACTTATCTTTTTTGAGGACCTGTTGCGCAGCAAGCAAGATATTCTCACAGGCATGCCACTCTTGAAAACTTCCCGCATAAAGAACAGTTTTACCAGAGATGAGCCCATATCGTCGCCGAACAGCTGACGAGGCGATATCTGGCGTAAATTTGATAGGATTAACGCCACTGTCACTAAAGTAAGCCTTCTGGCGGGGAACGATCTCCAAAAAAGAGGGGTGGGTAACTAAAGTCATCGTGCTGCAGCGGACAACAAAGTCATGCCAACGTCGGATAGAGTGGTAGAGGAAAGAGTCTCGACGGAGTTGCCCTGTGTAAAGGGGAACCTCAGTATACGGTTCGATGAGCTCGTAAACAGAACGGACACGGAAGAGACGCGCAAGTATGATGCTAACGCCTCCAAAAATACGACCACGTTCAATAACAACATCAATGCGCCGAAAGAGAAGAAAAAAAGAGGCAGTGAAAAATGTAAAGAAACAATACAGAAGATGACGAAGGAATCCACTCCCAAAAATCGGGACACGTATATAAGTAAAAAGGTCCTTGTCATAAAAGCGCTGATCAAGATCATGATAGCAAAGGAGAACTACATCTTGACCTAAGAGGACAAAAGACACGACCATCAC
>CAYJLN010000035.1:0-7758 GCA_964371275.1 Candidatus Woesearchaeota archaeon | reverse complement strand
CTAGCTTCTCATAATCTTCAATCAGATTTGATCCCCAGGGATCGATCAGAACGGTCATGCGCTATAGGTTATCTCCTTCTTTAAAAGGTTTATTCTCTTCTTTCTAGTCGTACTTCTTTATGCTGTTAAGAAATTTTCTACTTGAATGTCCTTTAGCAACGACGGTATCCGTTCTTTTACGAAAAGTAGCCCAATTCCAATGACGTCACCTCGTTCATCATCGTCAATAATCGTGTTTTGATCTATCTCTTTTGTTTTTGCTACCTTTTTCTCATTGAGACGGATGTACATTGCATCAGCATCTTTCTCGTAGGTAATTTTCATGTTTGTACCCAATACAGCGTTATAACCTTTATATACCTTTCTTTAATATAGACTACTTTGGTCGTTTTTCCATTTAGCTTCTTTGCCACGTAATATTTCTGACCGTTCCTCTTGATTTACTCTGGAGATTTTATTGTTTCTTCAATCCATACTTCTTCTACATTGCGCTCTTCTCGTTGGTCTCTTGCGTGCTTAGTGTAATGGACATCCATCCATGCGAGTGGTTGATTATCCTTCATATATATAGCCCTTTTTCCGAAAATTAGGCTGCCTTTTACAGAAGTTCTTTTAGAAATCGCGCAAGAAATCGAGTAACTCGGATGCGTTTCCTAATTCGAGGAATTCTTCTTTTTTAAGCGCTGGGAAATCACGCGGTTTTTTTCGTTCAAAAATCACGAGATTACGCGATCCGAGCAAACTTGAAATGCTGTCGAGATTCTTGTTGATCTTTTCGCCGACCCGTGTCAGAATAAGTTCATGTTCTTTTCGCGCAATAATATCAAACGGCTGCCGTTTTGTTTCTGCTGAATTGAACCCAAGCACTTCATACTTTCGGCCTATTGGCGTTTGAGAATGAATCCAGTCTTCAGTTCCATAGCGCCCAAGCGTAATATTCTCAAAAATGTCTGCGCCCAAGCGATCATACATCTTGATAGCACGCTGTATGGAAACTTCTGCGTTTTCCTGCTCATAGCGTCGCACCATTGAAGGGGAGACACCGAGAAGTTTTGCACACGCATGCAGCGAGAGATCGTTTTTTTCCCGTAATTCCCTGACTTTATTCCCCCTTATTTGTGCTGATAGGCCTGCTTTTTTTGAGCGAATGAACACCGGTTTCTCATTGAGCAAATTCTTGAAAGTTTCCACGTTCACGGTATCAAGATCATGGCGCGAGTAAACAACGTTGTCTTTGAGCTTTTTTGTCGCTTTTTCGCTAATCAGGACAGGAGATGCCTTGAGCATGGTTGCTGTTTTCTTTAATTCGAGAATGCTTTGCTGCGTTGCTGAGTTTGCATCTTCGATCACTTTGAGCATGAGGATCTGTGATTCTTTTCTCGCCAAGAGATCACAGGCTCCGCTGACGTTTTTTACTAGAAATCCCTTTCTTAGTAAAACAAGTGCGAGGGCGTCTTTTAGGCGTTCTTTCATCTGTTTATTTACATCAGAATATTTATAAAGATGTTTCTTATTCTTTTCTTATGGCTCGACGAGCTTCTAAGCCCGATATTATTAAAGATGGCAGCTTCTATAAATTTGCGACAAGACGCGATCCTACGGGTGATTGTGGCCCCTATATTTTACTCAAGAGCGGTACGGGTCGTGCTCTTGCGTTATTACTCTCTCATGAGGGAACAATGGTTGATTTGGAAACTATCGCTCGAGAAACACAATGGAAGCTTCCAGAGCGAGGTATGATAAGACTGGCTAGCGAAATTAATACTTGGTCTCGATATTACCAAATCGACGCAGGAATAGATTCGTCATATGGAATTTACCGTCGATAAGTATACTACCTTATCGCCTCTTTTTCCTCACTTCTGAATGAGTTCGTACTCATTCTTTTCAATATGTTTTTTCAATGACCAGTTACTTTATATATTTCGAGATTTTTTTATTGGCATGGCGAAACCATTACCAACAGGCGTTCGTGTTTCTGATGCCATGACGAGAAAGCCTATTATCGTTTCTCCTGATATGGCTCTTGGCAAATGCGCGAAGCTCATGCTTGATAAGGGTGTTGGCAGCGTTATTGTGAAAGAAAGTGGCTCTTTGGAAGGCATCTTTACGGAAAAGGATCTTGTTCGTGCCATTGCCCAGAAAAAACCAACGGACACGCCGCTGCATAAAGTGATGACTAAAAAAATTGTCACTATTAGCCCTAACCGCGACATTGCTGAGGCGCTTGCGGAGATGCAGGACAAAGAAGTGAGACGACTTCCGGTCGTGCATCAGGGAAAACTTGTCGGTATGTTGACACAGAACGATGTTCTTCGCATTGAGCCCCAGTTGTTTGAAATTCTTGTTGACAAGATTCAATTACGAGAAGCGAAAAACAAAACTCGTCTCTTCAAAGGTCGCTGCGAACGGTGCGGCGGCTTAGCGTACCTGTATAAAGCCAAGACACTGCGTGTTTGTGAAACCTGCAAGGATCTGGCATAGAAAGCTATATTAATTGATTTTTATTGTGAATTCTTCATGGGCGCAGAAAAAGAAGAGGATATTCCTGTTAATCTTGGGGACAAGCGCAAAGTCTTCCAGCTTACCTATAGCGGCTTTTACGATTACTTGGCGTTTGTGAAGACCCTCCGTTCGTGGCTGCAGAGTCGAGGGTATTATTTTGCTGAAAAGGAGCATTCTGAAGCACCTAAACCTGGTGGAAAAGAGATCAAGGTTGAATTTACTGCTTTGCGTGACGTGACGCGTTATGTCCAGTTCAAGATCACGTTTCTGCTTGAGATTCTCAGGCAGCTTGATGTGGTTGTCAAAGACGGCGAGCAGAAGACAAAGACACAGAAGGGCGACTTAGAGTTTTATGTGGATGCACACTTGATGAAGAATTATAAAAAAACATTTACGAGCACCTTTTTTCGCCAAGCCTATGAGAAGTATCTGGTAAAAAGCACGCTTCAAGGGTATGAAGACCTGCTCCGCGAGGAAGTATATGAGCTGATGGATCATTTGAAAGGGCTGCTGAATAATTTCAAACGAAAAGAAGAACGCGTCATAATGGTGAAATAATGCCTGAACGTGATTATGTTGACCAGGATTTTAAGGTTTCCTTTACAGGACTGTTTGACAGCGAACGATTATACCAACAACTGTATGCGTGGTTCAAAAAACATGGGTTTACCTGGAAAGAAGTTGACTACAAAGACGTGAAAGAGGGCGGGACGCGGAAAGTGATGATTAAATGGCAGGCTGACAAACCAGCTAACGATTATATTTTATACCGCATTGAGACTGATTTGGTGCTCAGTGGCCTTGCTGATGTGCTGGTGGGAAAGAAAAAGAAGTCTCAAGGGACTGTTTCTTTGAAATTTGTTGCATATTTGGTTGCTGACTACGAAGATGAATGGAAGAAAGGCGCGCTGTTGAAATTCTTACGAGAAGTGTATGACAAGTTTGTGATGGGTTCCCGGCATGCGCAATTTAAGAATGACTTGAAGGAAGAAGTACGGAATCTCGTTGATGAGATCAAAACGTACTTGCAGCTGACGAAGGTTGGGAATACCAATTAGCTATGAAAACACCTTCGTATATCGGTGAAGCATCTGCCGTTATTGCGGTGATTCACTTTGTGTATTGGGCTTCTGGGAAGACACCTACGTGGACGTTTTATCTGTGGATAGGCTTTGCGGTGCTGTTTATTCTGGATTGGATGTTCAACGGAGTAGCTGATACAGGCATTTGTAAACGGTGTTTTAAGTAACTACCAAACCTTTATATACACCTATTCCTTTCTTACACATAACAGTCGGAAAGCCCGCCATGAGAATACCTCAATAGAGCTTACGACGATGTCAAGCAATGAGCTTGGGAGTTAGTGTTGCGGGCAATATTCCTTATATTCACAAAAAACAAGGTAATTTGACGGTAAAATCGTTAAAAACGCTTAAAAACCTTCATTTTTATATAATCGAGGGAAATAATAGCAGAAAAACATCAAAATCGTAAAAATCGATCGAATTACTTTGTTCTTTGTTTAATAAGAGGTTGACGATTGCACACATGAAAAACAATATACACTACAGGAGTGATTTCACATGGGAAAAATCAGCCCAGTTTCAGCAAAATATATCATTCATACACAAATCCAGATCGACGGCATTGTTGATAAGCCCGATGTCGTGGGAAGCATCTTTGGACAAACTGAAGGGCTTCTTGGCGAGGATTTAGAACTCAGAGAATTACAGCGAAGCGGTAGAATTGGCCGCATTGAAGTTGAGCTTGAGACGAAGTCAGGCAAAACAACCGGCGTCCTTGTCATCCCTAGTTCGATGGATAAAGCGGAAACTGTTCTTATTGCTGCTGCATTAGAGACGATTGAACGCATTGGTCCGTGCAACTCAAAAGTGTCTGTCACTAAAGTTGAAGACGTTCGCATTTCTAAGAGAACTCAGCTCGTGAATCGAGCAAAAGATCTTCTGAAGAATTTAACACAGGAGGTTCTTCCTGATTCTACGGAGATTAAAGATGAAGTGATTGAAAGCGTCCGTATGATGGAATCGGTGGAATATGGAAAAGAGCGACTTCCTGCAGGACCTGCTGTTGACGCTTCGGATGACGTGATTATCGTTGAAGGCCGGGCAGATGTTCTGAACTTGCTGCGTAATGACTTCAAGAACTGCATCGCCTTGAACGGCATGAATGTTATCCCGCAGACTGTGATTGATCTTTGCAAGAAGAAGACGATTACTGTGTTTGTCGATGGCGATCGCGGCGGAGATTTAATTATCCGTAATTTAAGTGCTGTTGCCGAGATTGACTTTGTCTGCAAAGCACCTCCTGGCAAGGAAGTGGAAGAATTGGCAAAGAAAGAGATCCATAAGGCGCTGCGAAGCAGAGTTGCCTTTGAACAGGTGAAGATGGATACTGATTATCGAGGAGAAGTGACGATGGACATCCAGCAACGGATGGACAAGAATGGGAGCGACGCTCCTCGTACTCATGAGTCTCGACCTCTCAGTCAAGAATCGCGAGCAGAGCAACAAACGGAACAGCGATCTGATCGACCACGCGAATATACTCCCCGTTCAGACTATACGCCCCGTCCCTATGGTGCGCGCAGAGAATATACTCCACGACGAGATTCACGTTCTGATTCCCGTGGCGGGTTCAGAGACCGAGGTAGCAGACCATCGTTCAGACCATTTTCATCACGGCCTGCTGCTCCGCAGAAACTTTCTGAGGCAGACACTAAGACATACCGAAAAATGCTTGATGATCTTATAGGAACACATGGCGCGTACATTTTGGATGAAAAGCTCAATATATTAGGAAGAGTGCCTACGAGTGAACTTGACAGCACTATTAAAAGCCTTGAATCCGTTCATGCCATCGTGTTTGACGGCCAAGTGACTAAAGAAATGGTTGACTTAGCGGAACGCGCTCGCGTGAAATACTTAGTCGGCATGGAAAGCACGGTGACTGGTCCGTCCAGCGTTTCTGTGCTTACAAGTAAAGATCTGTAACGCTTGTTATAAGAGGTGAATCATGCAAGTATCCCGGCAAAAACTGCTGTTCATGCAGAAGATGGCCATTGTTGGAGCCATTTTTCTCGTTCTTTTTGTTGCTGGTTACTATACAGGATATATCAGAAAAGATTGCGGGCAAGATGCGTATTGTTTTGATACTCACGCGCAATCATGTCGCGCAAGTGCATATATTGAAGTAAAAAATAATAACGTGTACACGTATCATGTCTGGCCTGGCGTGTGGGGAACGTGCAAGATGAAAGTGACGTTAAGCCGCGTTGGCGTCGGCGTTGCTCCTGAATATCTTCCGCTTGAAGGAACGTCGATGACGTGCGAGATTCCCAAAGAATTACTTGATGAGCTGAACATGCGTACCTTTGACAACCTCTTCCAGTACTGCCATGGGATTTTAAAAGAAAAACTGTATGAGATTGTGATTACACGAATGTATGAGAAAGTGGTCTCTCAATTAGGAACGATTGCATTTAAGGTCGAAGACGTTCTTCGCTCGTAAGTATAAACGGCAGACACGCAAAAGAATGGACAGCACGTTGACACACGGCTTTCCTTGATCTTTTCTTGCCTTCGCTTCCCTGAAAGCGCCCGCAGAAACGGTAAGAGCTGCTCGATTCCTCGCCTGACTCGGTTCCCTTTCCTACCGACCGATCAGGACAAAGGTTCATCGTACGGATCAAGACCTTATGCCAGATCGCGGCAGTCGCTTCTTTCACTTCAACGCTGTCATGAAGCCCATTTACAGTAACAGGAATAGGGCTAGATTCCCCGCCTAGTCTGCCACTAGAATAGAAAAGGGATTTCTTTTAAAGGTTGTGTTTTATGTCCTAATCTGTAACCCTTCAGATCCCTTTAGTTCAGCAGCAATTCCCCTGCCTATTGAAAAGAAGGATTCTGTTCGAATTCCCGTGACTAAATCTAGCAATGATGATTCTTTCTCATATTCCACAATCTCTGCATCCTCAATTCCCGCCATGTTTTTTGCTTCTGCAATCGCGTCTTCTCTAGTTCCTAGTTCATCAACCAACCCCAAGTCCTTTGCTTCTTTGCCTAAGAAATATACTCCAGTTGCTACATTTTTCACTTGCTGCTTTGATAGCTGCCTGTTTTCTGCCACTTCAGCAATAAAATATTCGTGAATCAGATCAAGTTTTTTCTGGAATATTGTTCGCTCTTCACTCGTCATCTTTCTAAAAGGACTTCCTATGTCTTTGAGCTCTCCTGCTTTCAGCCCTTCATACGAGACACCAAATTTTTCCAGCAACTCTGAGAATTCTAAATACGATGCGATGACCCCAATCGATCCTGTAATGGACAAGGGGTCTGCAATAATTTTATCTGTCGCAGAAGCAATCCAGTAGCCACCAGAGGCACCAACCTCCCGAATCACGGCAATAATAGGTTTTTCTATCGTTTTCACGTATGCTGCGATTTCCCGTGTTGCAACGACTGTTCCGCCAGGAGAATTAATCTCGAGAATAATCGCTTTCACGCTGTCTTTTTTTTCTGCATCCTTCAAGAAATCGATAATTTCTGTTGAGGTGACGCTTCCTTGCTGCAGGGGAAGGCTGCTAGTGCTCGTACTGACAATCGTTCCTGTAATTGGGATGACAGCAATCTGATCTCCCTGTGTTTCGAAGAATTTTGACGCTGCTGAACTGACGCCATATAAAACTGCCAAGACAATGAGGATAATCAGCCACTTCTTCATTGGACTGCTACCACGCGAGTCTTTGCGATCTTATCTGAGAACCGCTGATTTTCTTTTTTGACCATTAAATAGATCGTATCTATCAGGAGCAGAATACTTGAGAGCTTTGCAAGATTTCTTATCACTCCTTGCTTCAGCGTCATCCTTTTTGTTAATGATTCTACTTTGATCCCCATGGCCATTTTTCCTACACTTTGCCCGTTGTTGTAGCGCTCTAAGAGAGCCCAGTAGAGAACCGTGAGAATTGCGACAAGAATACTCATGAGCACCATGCTTATGCCGTGACTTGTCGCCATCATGACGTCATATAGTTCATTGAACGACGTCACTTCTGACCATTTTTCTTTTACTGGGGAGATCGCATCGGTTGGAAAGACAATAACGACCGTAATAATGACAACATCAATGAGATACGCAAAGACGCGTTTCCACAAGAACGTTGATTTCGCGTCTTTTTTCATACGAGCTTCTGATAAAATAAACTATTTAAAGCTTCTTGCTGACGAGTTCCTT
>CAYJLN010000034.1:0-7874 GCA_964371275.1 Candidatus Woesearchaeota archaeon | reverse complement strand
TTTCTTGGCGACAACACGAATATGCGGGTTGCGGCGCAGTAATGTCGTTGCGATGAGTTTCTCTACGTTTCTTAATTCTGCTGGAAGTTTGTTGAAAATAGCAATATCTCCTATAAGATCAAAGGAAGAAGGGACTAGTGCAAGCTCTGCGCTTTTCAGTTTTTTTGCAAGATCTTCTTTTAGCGTCGACATGTTAGATAAGAATCAGGTAAACCCCGAACAGCATGACAAGACAGGCGAGAATTCTCTCTGTTAAATGCTTTTCGTGAAAGACTTCGCCACCAATGATTGTTGCAAAGAGTGCGCTTGTTCGCTTAATGCTGTGCGCTAGGCCTACTTTTGCTACCGGAATCGTGAGTGAGATCACATAAAAAAAGCGGGATGCCATAATAAAAAATGAGGTGATGAGGATCCATTTTCCTGATTTCTTGAAACCGTGGTAGACCCCTTTAAAACCGTCGTATCGAATGGATATCATCGTAAACAAAATAACGGCAATAAAGATCTCCTGAAAGAACAAAAATGTATACGGCGACAGTGCGTCAGGACTTGCCTTGTTTAAAAGAAATCTGCCGATTGTTATGCTTAGTCCATAGAGAATCAAGGCAATAAATATATAATGGATATATTTTGACTTTAAGACCATTCGAATTGGCGTCATCAACGTTGATTTTCGTGAGAGTTCGAGAATATACGCGCCAATTATAACGAAGAACATTCCCGATAGCTGATTGTTTGATAAGGATTCATTCAAAAACAAGAATGCGAAGAAACTTGAAAATAGGGGACCGAACGTCAAGAAAGGCGACGCAACTGAGATATCCATGTGCCTCAGTGCTTTTGCAATGTACAAAAAAGCAATAGAATCGATACCTGCAATGATTACTAAAAGGATAAGCTGATGGCCAGTGATCGAAAAATCAGCGAATAATGCTAGAGGAACCGCAAATAAGAGATTGCATACTGCTAATGCAGCACAGAACTCCATCGCGTGCTCTGTTACTAATGATTTTTTTTCCGTAATTGATCCAAATGCTGATGTTATCGCAGAAAGCAACGCAGGAATAAACCACAGCATTATGTCCACCTACCTAGTCCTGTTTGGCTACGGGATTCTTTTCCCTCTTTGAGATTATTTAAGACGGTTTCTACCCTTTCTGCAGAAAACTCATGTTCCTCGACCAAGATCTTTTTTATCTTTTCTTCATCCAGATCCTTGTACGCAAGAGAATATTTTTTTTCCACATCCATACTGACAAAGAGAGAGAAGATTTCTTTCCAGTCTCCTCCGACGTCTAACCCTTCAAATATTTTTTCAGGAGTTTTTCTTTCCTTAATGAGTTTCAAGGCTTTCTTTGGACCAATTCCTTTCATGCCGCCGGTGTTGTAATCAGTCCCAGAAAGGATGGCAAGACAGATCAATTGTTCTTGGGTGATTCCTAGTGTTTTCAATGTCAAATTTAATTCGATCACTTCAAGATCAACTTTTTTGTATTCGCCTGACGGCAATTTCTTTCTCTGAGATGCTGTGAGATTTGGTATCAGCCGAGGCCCACCATGGACAAGGCAATCGAAATCAGAGCTTCCACAGGCATACACATCGTCTTTTTTATTCATATAGACCATCTGCGCGTCTGATTCGCTTGGTGCCTGAATGACGGGGATCCCCATTGCGTCGATCAATTGCTTGCTTTCCTCAAGTAGCTCTTTATTCAAAAAAGAAAGTTGTTTTGCGTACTTTGCCATTTCTGCTTGATTCTCTTTTTCTTTTGCTCGTTCATATTTTTCTTTTGCTACTTCCTTCCGCTCTCGACGCGCTTGTTGTTCTTGGAACTTCAGTGCAGGTGGTTTTCCATCGAATACGACGGCGATTTGAACATTTTTTTGGAGCAGATTAGAGAAGCGTGACCAGATTCCCATAAGATGACTCGTTATTCGCCCTTGCGAGTCCATGAGCGGTGTACCGTCAGGCTGGCGAATGGAGCTCAGAAATTGAAAAAGCGTATTTGAAGCATCAACTGCTATCTTCTTGCCGTAAAGTTCTTCAAACGTGATCTGCCGCCGTGGAACAATTGCTCCTAATTTTACACCCATACTCCGTTCCTTTGTTTTTTTGTATATAAATCTACCCGATGAGCTGTGCACAATAATTCGTTACAGATCGCAGATCTGTATTTGTTGTGCTTGTCCATTCATAAGGATTGCATCCTTATCAATCTGCAATGAACCTACGATGTTAGAGAACATACTTTAGGTTTATTGTGCAACGCCTACCCGATGCTAACCTTTATATTTCCTTTATTTCAACCATTCTCGGTAAGAGAGGTGTTGTCTCATTATCCGCCACGTTTCCATGCCCCATAAGGGAGGTTATTACTTCTATCGCCTCCACGAGCAGAAACTACGGCAATTATGCAACGGATATTCTGGGCTTCACAGCTATCTCAACGACGTTTTTATCAAGCGACCTGATGAATACTTCAATTCTGGACCACGAAGCAGTGCCTTAAAATTCAAGCTTCCTGTAGAGCCCACCTGCGTCACTGGCCACGAAACATCTATGTTGGCGCGACATGGACTTCATGAATACTGCGAGCGGTTTAAGACTGCGCATTCTCAAGTCCAAGTGTTCATGCTCGAGAATGACAACAAAACGATTGCCATGGAAGTTCCTATTTGGCTCCATCCTCATGAGCTCCCTCAGTTTACCAATCTCTTTGGAACCAGCGAACCGTTAAGCGGCCATATCGACGTTCTTCGTGTTGAAGACAATAAGATTTGGATTTGGGACTACAAACCACATGCGCAACGGGAGAAGTATGCATCTACGCAAGTCTATTTTTATGCGGTAATGCTCAGTGCGCGAACAGGCATCGATCTTGAGCATTTCCGGTGCGGGTATTTTGACCACGATTACGCTTATCTCTTCAAGCCTGAACGTGATTTTGCGGTTTTTAATCAAGCACTTGTGAATTACAGTTAAGACCATCCATACATTTATATTATATTATTCCTTGACTGCCCTATGTTTGCTATTGAATTTTTTCCGCTCGATATTACTCATCAGGTGGAGGATGGCAAAGCGCGAATTTTGCTCTTTGGAAAAACTAAGGATGGAAAACGCGTCTGCATTGCCGATGATTCCTTTGATTACTTCTTCTGGGTTATTGTTCCTGAAAAAGAAACAATTCATGCGTTAGCCAAAAAAATAGAAGCGCTCAAGATTACGGAACAGAACCGCTTGTATTATATCACTAAACTCGAGATCCAGCAGCGCATTTACCTTGGGCAGACTGTTGATGCCATCAAGGTTTTTGTGAACGATCCACGCAGTGTACAGCAGTTTCGTGAGGCGATTCATCACCTTCGCGATGATTTGGGTGTTAAGGAAGTTGACATCTCCTATGAAAAAAAGTATTTGATTGAAAAACGTATTACTTCTCTACTGCTCACGAGTGTTGAAGGGGAGCTTATTTCGATGCCAGATCTTCGTGTAGATCTTGTCCTTAAACCTCGAGATTTTCTGCCACAATCTGAAACTGTTCTTTCGCAACCACGCGTTCTTGCTTTTGACATTGAAGTGTACAATAAAGACCGTTATCCTGATGATACGGTTGATCCTATTGTTATGATTGGGTTTGCAGGCTATGACGGTTTTAAGAAAGTGATCACCTGGAAGAAGGTTTCTGGTGCAAAAAAGTTTGTTGAGGTTGTAAAGAGCGAAGAGGCATTAATTGAGCGATGCGTTGAGGTCATTAACGACTACAAGCCAGATTATATTGTTGGATATTTTAGTGATGGCTTTGACTTCCCTTATCTTGTTTCTCGTGCGAAGAAACTCGGTCTTCCCTTCACTTTGGGGCTCGATGGCAGCAATGTCAAAATTAAGCGTCGCGCAGAAAACCTAACGGCGCGCGTTACAGGAGTCGTCCATATCGATATTTTCAAGTTTATTCGACGAGTGATGCGCAATACGCTTGATGTCGATGAGTATGATCTAGACACAGTTGCACAGGCACTTCTGGGAAAGGGAAAAACTGATGCTGACGTCGAGCATCTTTGGGATGCGTGGGATAACCACCCAGAACGATTGAAGAACTATGTTGAGTATAATCTCAATGACGCGCAAATTACTCTTGAGCTCTTTTTTCGCATGCTTCCAAGCCTCGAAGAGATGATCAAACTTATTGGGCATTCGCCGTTTGATGTTTCTCGCATGACTTTTGGCCAGCTTGTTGAGGCGTACTTGTTGAAAGAAACACAGCACCACCGGCAGATTTCCCCTAATAGGCCTGGTTATTCGACGATTGCTAAGCGGCGTCTTCAATCGCTGAAGGGTGCTACGGTGTATGAACCTCAGCCTGGTTTGCATAATGACCTTGCTGTTTTTGATTTTAGAAGCCTGTATCCCAGCGTCATTACTGCCCATAATCTTGACCCCGGAACCTTAGTAACCGATTCTCAAGATGCGCAAGCAGCGCCAGAAATTTCCCTAGGGAAAAAGAAGATTGTCCACTATTTTACAACAAAAAAAGACGGATTTATTCCGCTAGTCCTTAAAGAGGTTATTATGCGAAGAAATCGCATCAAAGATCTTGTTAAAAAAGAAAAAGGGGCACCAGACCCAGTATTATATGCCCGACAAGACGCATTGAAGATTTTATCCGCAAGCTTCTATGGCTATCTTGGTTTTGCTGGGGCGCGATGGTACAGTTTTGAGGCAGCCTCGGCAACGACGGCGTATGGCCGCTATTATATCCAGATGATTGCTGAGAAAGCAAAGAAAAACGGCTTTCATGTTATTTATGGAGACACTGATTCCCTTTTTGTCACGCTAGGTAAAAAAACAAAGAAAGATGCTGCAACATTTTTGCGCGACGTCAATATGGAACTCCCAAGTTTGATGGAGCTCGAGTTACAGGGATATTACCCTCGTGGTCTTTTTGTCATGAAAAAAGGAGGAACGCAAGGAGCGAAAAAGAAATACGCGTTAATCGATGAACGAGGGAAAATACGCGTGGTTGGTTTTGAAACTGTTCGTGGTGACTGGAGCGTTCTTGCAAAGGAAGTACAGAGCAAGGTTATCGATATCGTCTTACATGACGTTGACGCAAAAAAAGCAGTGAAATATGTCAAAGATCTCGTCAAGAAAGTTGTGCAGAAAAAGATTCCCTTAGAGAAGATGGTTATGCAAAAGCGACTGCTGAAGGATGTTGCTGACTATGAGGCTGTGGGCCCCCATGTTGTTGTTGCAAAACAAATGCAGGCCAAGGGGCATTACGTGAGCGCTGGAACCATGATTCGTTTTGTCATTGAAGAAGGCAAAGGAAGCATTGGTGACCGAGCGAAGCATATTGACGACGCGAAAAGTTATGACGCAGAGTATTACCTCAATCATCAAATTATTCCTGCAGTTATGCCTATTTTTGAGGTTTTGGGATTTAAGAAAGATTTTTTAAGTGGTACCAATCAGGCAGGTCTTGGTGACTTTTGATGGATAACTGGAAGAAATCAGGGGAGATCGCTCGAAAAGCGAAAGAATACGCAATCACGCTTTGCCAGGAAGGAACTCTCTATCGTGAGATTGCCGATCAGGTTGAGGCTAAAATTCGCGAACTTGGTGGCCAGCCTGCGTTCCCCATGGATGTCTCAGTGAATAGCCTTGCTGCTCATGATTGTCCGTTTATTCAGGATCCGCGGGTTTTGATTCGTGGAGATGTGGTGAAACTTGATATTGGTGTGCATATTGAAGGGTGCGTAACTGATAATGCGTGTACAGTTGAAATTGGTACTCATCAGCATTCTTCTCTCATTAAAGCGAGTGAGGACGCATTACGTGTGGCAATTGATCTTGTGAAACCCGGTCTTGAAATCTGGAAGATTGGACAGGCAGTGGAAGATGCGATTAAAACGCATGGATTTTCTCCTATCACTAATCTTTGTGGGCATGGTGTTGAGCTCTACATTATCCATGATAAACCAACGATTCCTAATTATAATAATGGCGATAAAACAAAATTAATGGAAGGACAGAAGATTGCCATTGAACCTTTTGCGACGACGGGCGTTGGTGCTGTTAAAGACGGGAAGCCTGCAGGAATCTATCGATTTCTTCAAAAGAGACCAGTGCGGTTACCTCAAGCGCGACAACTTCTTGACTTTATCGAGAAAACTTATAAGACCTTGCCATTTACCGAACGCTGGTTGACGCAGTTTACTAATGTTCGCTTTTTGCTGAGTCTCCTTGAACGTGATGGGTCAATTACTCAGTATACGCAGTTGCCTGAACGTTCTGGTGGAGTCGTAAGTCAAGCAGAAAAAACCATTGAAGTTGGGTATGGGATTTTAACTTAAAATCTTAAGCAATCTATTTATCTCGGTAGTTGACAACTCATTAGGAAAGTACTGATCGACTAGTTGAGCTATCCTTTTTCTTAAGTTGCGAGTGTTCGCATGCCTTGCGTACGCAATCCAGCCTTGTGCGCAATCATAAATTTTATTATAATCGATCTTTTTTTGATCATATTGCTGTTTATAACTTTCTAGTTTTAGTAGTATTTTTTTCCTGCTTGTTTTTCTTAATAATCTATGATAGTAAAAATTTCTAAATCCCAGAAATAAAACGCCTTGCTTTAGGGACTTGATTTTTGATTTTTCGGGATGAAGTGCTAAATGAAGCTTATCTTGTAAAAAAATATTTATCTCACTTTTGCATTTTTCAAGAATTTTCCTTTCTTTGCCGAGGATAATAAAATCATCAACATAACGAATGTAATATCTTACTTTTAACTTATTTTTTACAAATTGATCTAGCTCATTAAGGTACACGTTTGCAAAAAATTGTGATGTTAAATTCCCTAAAGGCATTCCTTTAGTCTTTGAGTGATTATTGAGTATTTGACAAATTAACCAGATAACTCTTATATCTTTAATCTTCTTTTGAATAATTTGGAGTAGTACGTCGTGATCGATCTCGTCGAAATAATGTCGGATGTCCGCTTTTAAGACGTGCCCGCATGGTGTTATTTTTTGTTTAAAAAAATCAAATCGCTCTAATGCTTTGAATACCCCTTTGCCCTTGCGATTTGCGTAAGAATCATAAATAAAACGTTTTTCGAAGATTGGCTCTATAATGTTGCATAAGGCGTGATGAATTATTCTGTCGCGAAACTCTGACTTACTGATTCTTCTTGTTTTTGGATCGCAGATAATAAAGGCTTTAAGAGGTAATGGACGGTAAGCATTAAGCAATAGTTCGGTGCGCAGTAGGCACAGATTATTTTTTAGATCTTTTTCAAATGCTCTAACATAGTCTTTTTTGGTTTTTCCTTTTCTTGCTTTTCGATAAGCCAGATCAAGATTTTCCAACGAGCAAATCTTTTCCCATAAATTGTTATAGGTTTTCATGCTTGTCCTAGCTGTGTCTGGGTTATTCCTAAGAACCGGCCATTGTTGTTCAGGTTGTTGTTGCCATTAAGTCCGTCGTCGTCGAGGTTGCCAACGAAGAGCAAGCGCCCCACGCCCCTTGTAGTTTGGTTGCTTTTTCTCACCACCACTTCACGATTTCGAAGACCTACTCTGTGTCGTGGTTGCATTTTATGACTTTTAGTCCTAACAACCAAACATGTAGCCCAGACACTGGCGAGTCTTTATCGCCATTGCCAAGACGTCTTAGAAAAAATAATAGAAAATATAAATCTATTCGTAGAGTTTTCGCAGTTCTTTTTCAAATCCTTGACGGGCAATTTCCGCAACGAATGGTTGAGATACGCGCAAAATATCATCAAGAGAAGGTGTTTTTATCACGGACTGGCCTTCAATTTTTTGCGGCACGCTTCGCGTGCCTTCGGCACGTACCCCTAAGAACCGGCCAT
>CAYJLN010000033.1:0-8160 GCA_964371275.1 Candidatus Woesearchaeota archaeon | reverse complement strand
ACGCCTTGAAAAAAGACGTTGAGCGCTGCTTTGGTTCCTATGAAAAATGGATTGAGGACTTGAAAGCGTCTGCAAGCTCAACTCCTGGATGGGTTTTAGTAACGTTCAACGCAAAGGACAAGATGCTTCACAACTATATTCTGTTTGAGCATCATATCGGGCTTCCCGCATTCCAGCAGATTATCCTTGCTCTTGACTGTTGGGAACATGCATTCATGATCGACTATGGAACGAATAAGGCTGATTACCTGAAAACGTTCATTGAGAACGTCAATTGGAAGGTTGTGAATCAGCGTTTTGAACAGCTCCATAAATAAAAAAAGAGGTGGTTGGAGTGCAGGAGAGTCGAAACCTGAATTACCAAGTATGCGATATCTGCGGAACACAGATGCACTATGCGAAATGCAAGATTTTATGCGATAATTGCGGCTATCGCAGAGATTGTTCAGACCCGTAACGCTTATGACTCATCCTTCTTTCCCGTTTTTTGGACGTTTTTTACGCTATGCAGTTTATGGCATGAATGACGGCTTAGTGTCTAATCTCGCGTTAGTTGCTGCTCTGAGTGGCGCTGCTGTTTTTCACGGCATCATTCTTCTTGGAGGGCTGGCTGCCATGTTCTCTGGTGCAGTAAGCATGGGGCTTGGCGCCTATATTTCTGCGAAAAGCCAGAATGAGTATTACCGGCGGGAGATTGCAACTGAACGTGTTCATGTGGACAGCAAACCTGCACTTGGCAAACAAGAACTTCAGGACATTTATCGAGAGAAAGGATTTTCTGGGAAACAACTCGATATGATTGTGAATAAGATCATGTTTAACAAAACACGATGGCTTCGAGAACTGACAGAAGGACGGCTTGGCCTTGGTGAGCAGAGCTTTGACAATCCGTGGACGAGCGCGTTTGTGACGTTTTTTGCTTTTGTGGTTGGCGCCTTTGTTCCTCTCGTTCCCTTTGCCTTTATTACGACGTCGCAGGCATTTATTTTTTCTCTCGGGTTGAGCGTGCTGATCTTATTTGTTGCTGGCGCTGGAAAAACTCACTATACGAAGCGCAACTGGATCAAGTCTGGCGTTGAAATGATTATTGTTGGGCTTCTTGGCGCAGGTGTGTCATATTACTTTGGCGAATTTGTCGGGAGCATCCTTCTTCTCCTATGACATCAATGGATAGGCTACGCTTTGGCACTGCAGGCATTCCTCTGTCTGTGAAAGAGTCGACGACTGCTGGTGGGATTAAACGCGTCCATGAGTTAGGCCTTTCAAATATGGAGATGGAGTTTGTGCAGTCCGTGTATGTGACGCCTAAAAAAGCTCCTGAGATCAAAGAAGTCGCTGAGAAACACGATATTGTGTTGACGTGCCACTCTCCGTATTTTATCAACCTGAATGCCATTGAGAAACAAAAAATAGGCATGAGCAAGCATCACATCTTGGAAGCCTCTCGGATGACGGCTTTATGCGGCGGATGGAGCTCGTGTTTTCATGCTGGGTATTACTTGAAGATGGACAAAGAGGCTGTCTATCGTACGATTAAGCAACATCTGCAAGAAATTATCAAAACTCTTCAGGATGAAGGCGTGAAAATCTGGGTTCGGCCTGAATTGACTGGAAAAGCGACGCAATGGGGAGACCTTGACGAGATTTTGAAGATAAGCGCTGAACTTGATATGATGATGCCGTGCATTGACTTTGCGCACTATCACGCACGGTATGGGGGGAAGAACAATACTTCTGAGGAATTTGCTGCTGCCTTGCGTGCTGTGGAGAAACACTTAGGTAAAGAAGGCCTGCAGAATATGCATATCCATATTGCTGGGATTAATTATACAGATAAAGGCGAGCGCAATCATTTGAATCTAAAAGATTCTGACATGAATTATACGGATCTTGTTAAAGCCTGGAAAGATTTTAAGGTTAAGGGCGTTGTTGTCTGTGAAAGCCCTAATATCGAACAAGATGCGTTATTGTTGCAGGAAACGTATGAAAAAATGTAGCCTCGCGTAACGACAATAGTCCTTACTTGCTTTTCGCTTGAGTTCCTATTGCTTACACAAGCGAGGCTTACTACACCCTTCATTTTAGGTCTATAAAAGGCTTGTGATTTTTTATCGCAACCCTTATATAACTCTCCTAAACCGACATATTTATGTCTCCTCGCAATTTAGGTGATGAATTCTCTGAACGGATTGGAGATCGATTTTATGATCGTTTAAGAACTAATGGCCCTCCTTCTCTCGAAGAGATGATCGCCCCTTTTCTCCAGTATCTAAAAAAAACAACAAAACAACCTCTTATGTTGCGATCTCAAACTAGTCGAGGCTCCCCTTTAGCGATACCTTACTCCGTTTTTGCAGGCTCTGAGGAGCTCGGCACTGTTCGTCTGTGTGTTGATATTGAGGGACATCCTTGCGGGATTGTTTATGATGGTAGGGCTCCTGTCTCGCCCAGAGATAAACTCGAGACGATTCATTGCGAATGGCGATCTGCCACGTTTTATTCTGATGTCGAAAAAAAAGGAATTTCTCGTCGGCGTCCCTCCGACTCACGCGTTCCCTTTGTGGATTTCACGGTTCTCAAACCGTACGAACACTAGAATCGTTTCTCGAAATATTTATATACTTGAGTATATACGTTATATTTATGGAGCAGGCAAAAAAAGAGCCGAAAAAAGACCCTCTTGAGGAGATCTACGGAGAGATTACTTCCTATGATGAGGGGTATGTTCCTCGCGATGAGTCAGATTATGAGATGTAATGATGAGCTTGACACTTGAAACGATTGTGGCGACGGAAGAACGCAGAGAACACTTAGAGCCAGTTCCTTCTTCCCTGCATGAACTTAATTGTCCTCTTTTCGTAAGCGAACAGCCATCTTCTGCGACAGATTCTCATGACCAGGGGCACTATGTAGGGAAAGATGGATTTGCAGGCGGATGCAACTGTGGTGCTGATCTTCGGCGCTCTTCAGCGTCAGATTATAGCGCGAATGCAGAAGCACCTTCTTCAGAACCTGCTGGTTATAGCCGTGCCTCTTCTGATGCTTTACAGTATACTCCTCAGTCTTCTTCATCGTCCGTGATATATACACTCTAGGCGAAAGATTTTAATATTCTGACACCCTATCTAGACTGACGTGGTCAAAAAAACTCATGACCATTGCCCTAAGTGCGGTTCTACAGACGTTGATATCGAAGAGACGTTTGGCTTTCTTGCGTGCAACTCGTGCGGGTATGGCGAAGGATTTGGCTTTGATGAGTCTATTGCTGCAGACCGAAGCAGGCAAAAGGGAAAATCAGGCTATACTCCGTACAAGCGAGGCGGTGGAGCACGAAGCAGGAAAAAATGATGGCTACTGCTATTCTAACTGATAGAGAAGCACTGGCATTGTTTCGCAAGGTGCGCTCTTCCAACAATACGAAATCACGGACACTTCCTTTACTACCAGATTTCCTTCGCGGGAATCCTATTGTCCAGGAGCGATCAATTGAGGATATTGTCCACGCTTCTGACAATAGATCTTCTGGACGGAATCACCTTGGGCTCCTTACACTTAAGGACGGCTCTGTACTTCTTCTTGAGCCGTATAATACACGAGGTGACCCGCATGTTCGTGCGTATTACTATTCTGCATCCAGGCGTAGAATCTATTACGCTACCCGATTTGATGCAGCTGTTGAATAATCTTTTCATCGACGATGCTTTTATAAATATCAAGATGCAGCACCCTTTCTATGAAAAAAGAGACCATTCTTGATGTTCTTATTATCGGTGGGGGCATTGCCGCGCATACGGCCGCAGTCTATACGGCGCGGGCAAAGCTTTCTCCTGTTGTTATTTCCGGTGTTGATTTGGACCAATTAAGCTTGACGAGTGTTGTCGAAAACTATCCTGGTTTTCCTCAAGGGATTTTAGGACCTGATCTTGTCAAGAATTGTAAAGAACAAGCAAAAAAGTTTGGAGCAACCTATATCGAAGAGAATGTGACGGGATTTTCTGTTGGTAAAGGCACGTATACTGCTAAAGTTGGCGACAAGACCTATACAGCACGAACGGTGATTATTTGCACGGGCGCATCCGCGCGTAAATTGGGCATTCCTGGAGAAGACAAATATTTTGGCCGTGGGGTTTCCACCTGCGCTGTCTGCGATGCTGCTCTCTTCAGAGATAAAGATGTCGTGGTGATTGGCGGCGGGGATTCTGCAATGGAAGAATCGCTAGCGTTGTATAAATTTGCAAAAAAAATCACCATTGTTCACCGGCGAGATGCCTTCAAGGCAAGCAAAATTATGCAGGATCGTGTTCTTAAACTTAAAGATAAGATCTCTGTTGTCTGGAACAGCACGGTCAGTGAAGTGACGGGTGATACCTTTGTAACTGGTGTGACGATTAAAAATCTCGAAACAAATAAAGAGTCAAAACTTTCGTGCCAGGGCATGTTTTTAGCAATCGGTCATACTCCCAATACGAATCTCTTTGAAGGAAAAGTTGGTCTTGATGAGGCGGGGTATATCAAAACGACTGATCGGCGACATACGAACCTTCCTGGCGTCTTTGCTGCAGGCGACGTGCAGGATCATATCTACAAACAGGCCGTTACCTCTGCAGGCGCTGGCTGTCAAGCTGCATTGGAAGCAGAACGGCATATTGAGAATTTGAAGGCAGAAGGAAACTACTGAATCGTACTTCTTTTGTTGTCATATTGCACTTTGGCAATTTGAGCGCATGCTTGGTGTTCCGGTCTTACTGGCCCTGTTGGTACTAACGGGGACAGGAATCCTGTTTCTTCTATCAACATTGCCAAAGTGATTGGTGCATTTGTCCATCCAGAATAGATGCAACTTGGACCGCCTTCTTTTCGGTCTTCGCCGCCTTGTCGCGTCCATACCTATGACATCTGCACCTGCGTCAACAAGCTGTTCGATGTCACTAAGTGCCTCTGTAATCAGTACGCGACCGTCGTCATACTGTCCTTTGGCGATTCCGATGATAAGGGCATTTGCGTTGAATTGGCGTGTTTCTTTGACATTCTTGTACCCACAAACACGAACAGCACACGCGCCATGTTCAAGAGATTCACTTGCCATTCGCGCAATGTCGTATTCCTCATAGAGGTGACTTCCTTTTTCAGGCTCAGCCTGGCACGAGACAATAAGCCCGTGCTTGATTCGTTCGGTGAATTCTGTTTGTTCCATGTTAAAAAGTAAGGAGCCCTTCGAGACGTGTTTGTGCTTTTCGTGCACGCTCGGCAAGCATTTTTGTTCGTTGTGTTGCCGCTTTAAATGCGCTTGCGCATTCTTCAAATTGGTGCGGGTCTATTGGCAGAATTGTCGCGTCATAGCTATCCTTCCAATAGGCACCTACGCCAAGCAACTCGATGAGTTGTTTTTGCCCGCAATCGATAAGCTGCCCAGTTGTTGGAGAATAGGCTAGATACGTGTCTGTTTGATCATGATGCACATACACTGCTGTAAAGTTGGTATGGGGATCTTTTGGTGTTAATTTCATGACGACCATGGTGATCACTTCGTCTTTTTGTGGCGATTTTACCTTTATAAATCTTTCTTCTGTTACCACTTACTAATAGATATTATACGTCCTTTAACGAGAATCTTTAAATAGTTCTCCGTTTCCATTCTTTACAGAGGTGACTAATGGTTTCTTTTGACGAATTCGGGCCTGAAAAGATCTTAGAAGTCTACGACTTTAAGACAAAAATGCATGGGTTTGTGGTGATTGACAACACTAGCAGAGGTCCGGCAAAAGGGGGCATTCGTATGACACCTTCAGTGTCGATTGATGAAGTTGCGCGACTTGCTCGGGCGATGACGTGGAAATGCGCTATTGCCGCGTTGCCGTTTGGTGGTGGAAAATCAGGGATTATTGCTGATCCACGAACGATGAACCAGGATCAAAAAGATGCAATTATTGCTTCCTTTAGTAGAGCACTGAAACCCGTATCTCCAAAATATTACATTGCGGCTCCTGATGTGAATACTGCTGAACATGAAATGAAGGTGTTTGCTACTGCCAATGGGAGCATGAAAAGCTGCACGGGAAAACCAGCCAATCTTTGTGTTAGATCAGGACAAAAATGCGGGATTCCTCATGAGTATGGAAGCACGGGATTTGGTGTGTATCACGCGACTCTTGTTGCGTTGAACCATCTTGGACGCGATGTCAAGAATACGACGTTTGCCATTGAAGGATTTGGCAATGTGGGGACATTTGCAGCACAATATTTAACAGAAGCTGGCGCAAAATTTGTTGCCGTATCTGATTCTAAAGGATGCTTGCATAATCCTCAAGGCATTGACTACAAACAATTGATGGCGGTCAAGGAAAAAACAGGATCGGTGACCAACTACAAGCCAGGAACTGTCCTTGATGGCAAAAAACTCTTTGAGCTTGATGTTGATGTTATTATTCCTGCTGCGCTGCCTGATGTCATTACGGCAGAGAATAAGGACCGAGTAAGAACGACATTGATTGTGGAAGCTGCCAATATCCCCATTAAACCCGATATTGAAGCACAGTTGGAGAAAAAAGGCGTCTTGATTGTTCCTGATGTTG
This sequence comes from Candidatus Woesearchaeota archaeon, assembly GCA_964371275.1. Lineage (GTDB taxonomy): Archaea > Nanobdellota > Nanobdellia > SCGC-AAA011-G17 > UBA489 > CAYJLN01. The sequence goes on along the minus strand of CAYJLN010000033.1, from coordinate 1,588 downwards.
TTGCGAATGCTGGCGGCGTCATTAGCAGTTATGCCGAATACCGTGGCTTAAATCCACGAGACATGTTTTCCTTAGTTGAAAAGAAAATTGTTCAGAACACCAAACTCGTGCTTGAGCATGCGAAGAAAGAACATATGACGACCAGAGATGCGGCTTTAGATATTGCGATGAAGCGCGTGAAACAGAAAGCGAACTAAGTTATAGCGTTATGCGCCTTAATTCACCATTTTTGATCCCCTTAAAGCGGTAATATCGTTTGATGTTCTTTTTTCTTAATGCAATTTCAAGGCACGTTAAAAAATTTCTGTGCCCTACAATAAGAATAGAGTTTGTTCCATATTTTTTTAAAAGAAACGTTTTAAACTTTTTTGCTCGTTCATAAACATCAAGAATTGATTCGCCATGCTTTGGACGGAATAGTACCTTGTTTATCTTTTTCCGCTTGCAATACTCGATAATACTAAATTGCTTTTGACCTGTAAATTCACCACCCTCGCGTTCTAGAGTAAGCGCTGATTTTATTATTTTGACATTCTTTATTGTTTTGCTATATGGTTTAATTGTTTGCCATGCTCTTTTTAATGGGCTAATAATGATCGTATCAAATCGATATTGTTTCAGTTTTTTCTTTAGTTCTTGTGCTTCTTTTAGTCCTTGTTTTGACAAACCAGTATTTGTGTTTGAATCAAGAATTTTCAATCTGTTTGCTGTTGATTCTGCATGCCGTAGCAAGTAGATTTCCACGTTATACATGGTAATAGTCACATAACGCTTTGATCGCCGTCACTGCACTTAACGGGAATGTAAAGCACGGAACTCCCCCTTCCTCAAGGTGACGCTTGTGAATCTCAATAAAATTCCCTCCAGTCGAAATAATCGCTAATGGTTTCTTGCTTGCTTTCTTCGTCTTAATCATATATGGAACAATATCCGGCGTAATTAACGGCGTATGCAACAACAAAACCACTAACACGATATCAATCTTTGGATTTCTTAAGCATGCATCAATCGAGATCTTATATTGCTCCGTTGTCGCCGCGCCAGTCAAATCAAGAGGGTTGCTCACAATATAATCCTTCGGAAACACGTTTACAAATTTCTTCTTTATCTCATTCGGTAGATCCTCTACTTCAAGCGCGTGCTTATTCAACTGATCCACACAGAGAATTCCAAACCCGCCCCCGTTCGTAATCACTTGAACACGGCGTCCTTTTGGCTTAGGCGCAAAATCAAGCAAATTCGCGAAATTGAACATGTCTTCGAGGCTTTCTGTCTGAATCACGTTGCATTGCTTTAATGCTCCCTTGTAGACCTCAGGCGCTCCTGCAAGTGAGGCGGTATGGGACAGCGCTGCCTTTGCCCCTTTTTCTGTAATCCCACCTTTAATGAAAATGACTGGTTTTTTTGTGGTGACCTTCTTTGCTACGTCCATGAATCGTCTGCCGTCTTTTATTCCTTCGACGTACATGCAGATGACTTTTGTTTCTTTGTCTTCTCCGAGGTATTCAAGAAGATCTGTTTCATTGATGTCTAATGCGTTACCATAGCTGATAAACTTTGCAAACCCAATGCTTTGGTCTGCCATGAG
>CAYJLN010000032.1:0-8419 GCA_964371275.1 Candidatus Woesearchaeota archaeon | reverse complement strand
ACCTTTAAAGCTGATTTTTAATTTTAGTTTGCTTACTTAAAAATATGAAATTTAATGCAAAGGATGAGAAAACTAAGCAATGGGAGATAGGGGTAAAAAATCATGCTGTTCTCTCTTCAGCAATTCAATTAAGTACAAATGAATATCCTGAGAAGTTTTTTCCAGCTGAACGTATAAATGGCTCTGTGAATAGAGACACTATAACTGTGACAGGGGATTTAGCAATTTGGGATACAGAGGTTCATAGTAGAGAAATAGAATACGCCAAAGAGAAGGAAAGCTATAAAATCATTCTTAAAAGAAAGTAACTCGAGCACAAAAATCGTTAGAGTTAACTGGTTTTTATTTAATATGTGGTCCTATCGTATTCGTATTGTCTCTAAATTCTTTGGCGCAATCGTTTCAATGTGCAGCGATTTATGAATAGAGGACGCCAGGTCCAAGCATTTCGAACTTTCTCCATGATTCATAATAATGCGTCGTGGTTTAGGATTTACCGTATGCGCATAGCGCAGTAATTCATTGCGTCCCGCATGCCCTGTTAATCCGCTAAAGCTGGCAATCTTCATATTCACAGGAACAACTTCAGGACGTTCTCCAGAGCTGATCTGAATATTCTTCTCGCCCTGCTGTACACGTCGTCCAATCGTATTCTCGCCAACATACGACGTAAACAATAACGCATTCTTGGGGTTATCAGCTAATCGTTTGAAGTACTCTAAAGAAGCCCCTGCATTCAACATACCCGCAGTAGCAATAATCACACAAGGACCAGTCTCTTCCACGACTTGATCCTGTTCTTTTTTGCTTCCCACTTTCGTGAACACATCACTCAAAAAAGGATTCTGATCCTTATGGAAAATCATCTTGCGTAAATTAGCATTCAAGTAATCGGGATACGCAGTATGAATCGCCGTAATATCCCACACCATGCCCTGGACAAAGACAGGAACTTTAGGAATAAGTCCCATGCGAACAGCTTCTTCAATAATAATCATCACTTCTTGCGCACGCCCCACACCAAGGACAGGAACAAGAACCTTGCCACCAGATTCAATCGTGTCTTTAATGAACCGCAATACATCTTCTTCGGTATCCCGTCTGCTCTTCAGCACATCTTCCTTGCCGCCATACGTGCTTTCAATAATTAAGGTCTCCAGTCGAGGGAAAACAGACGATGCAGGATCAAGAAGCTTCGTCCGCAAATATTTGAAGTCGCCGCTATAGACGAGATTATGGAGTCCATTCCCAATATGCAAATGGCACAAGCTGCTTCCCAAGACATGCCCGGCATTATACAGCGTTAAGCGAACATCGGGAGTAATATCAGTCACTTCTTCCCAGTCAAGCGTAATCGTATGCTTCACCATCTCACGCACGTCATCAATGTCAAAAATAGGTTTCTTCGCTTGTTTAAAAGCGACGCCAATGAAATCTAAGGCAAGCAAGGCAGAAATATCTCTCGTCGGAGGAGTGCAGTAGGTAGGGCCGCGGTAGCCCATCTTGTACAAGAACGGTAAAAATCCGCTATGATCAAGGTGCGCATGGCTAAGAATGACGGCATCAAGCTCCTCAAGTTTAAAATCAGGGGAATCAAGGTGAGGGTACGCATCAGGTCCTGGAGGAACTCCCGCATTAATCCCGCAATCCATCAGAATCTTGCTCTCAGCAGTCTGTAAAAATAAACAACTACGGCCAACCTGTCGTCCGCCGCCTAAGAACGTTAACCGAATCCATTCATCGCGTTTCTCAGTGGTCCAGCCGCCATAGATGCGTTCACCGACTTTGTTCAGGAATTTCTTGCGGTAGTCATTGTTCTGATACAACACAGAGCGAATATTCTCGATAATCTTCGATCGCAAACTAGGCGTTCGTCTGATATACGGAATCCACAGCGTCTGTTTCTTAATTTCCCGCAAAATATCTCCTTGCTTTCCAATCGCAATGCCTGGTTTTTCAGCCTCAACGATAACAATGCTGCGCTGCACATCGAAAATCATGTTGTCGATATTTGCATCTACAGGAATGATCTGCTTGATGACTGCTTCCGCCTTCTCCTGGTTCATGACAATGCTTGGATCAGGCCGCAGTTCAATGCGCTTCTTGATTATATTCACAATATCGCGGATGATATTCTGCGTCAAGAAAAACTCTCTATTTTTAGTATACAGAATGATATTTGCGCCTTCAAAACACGAGTCTGAGATCTGGGCATCTTTCGGAATGTGCTTCAGAATCTCAGCAAGAATTTCTGTCATGGTAAATAATCAATGAAAATAAGGAAAGAAAAGAGTTAAATGGTAATAGTGGTGTCAAGAATTTTAGTCAAGACTTTTTTAACTCCTTGCTTAGTGATCGTAACAACGTCAATGCCGTCACCAGTCGCCGTGTCTCGCTGAATCGCAGCATTCACTGCCTTGACAGCGAGTTTGATGCCATCAGCAACTTTAATATCGTCTTTGTACAACGTATCCATAACGCCAAAAGCCATCATGAATCCAGAGCCATTGGAGTAATAATCAGTATACTCAATGACGCTGCCGTCAATGCCGATGTCATACATGTGGAATCCTTCAGGATCAACACCAGCAATCAAAAAGCCGGTAATGCTCAAGAACGGGCTGAACCGACGAATATTCTGGTAGACAATAGATCCGAGAAGATTAGCTGCCTCTCGAACGCCTGCGTCAGTTTTTGTTCTGATTTTGCGGAGTTTGAGTTCAGCTCGTAATAGTTTGGTGATCAGCTGGGCATCAGAGACACTTCCAGCAGTAGTAATAGCAATGGTGTCGGAAACAGAAAATATTTTGTCTGTTCGTTTTGCAGCAACAATCTGGCCGCCAAGCGTCGTTCGTTTATCTGCAGCAACAACTATGCCATCAGTACATTTGATGCATAACGTTGTCGTCCCCTTTTTTAGGCTTACTTGATCAGACATGAGTAAAACCTCAGAACTTTACATGAAATGAGGATAGGTGATTTATAAATGTTTCGTTACCTTTTCAGTTCCCACTAAGAGGATCGTTACGAAGAAAAGTTCTCTTTTGCCAAATAAATGCCGACAAAGAAGCACACGGCGAATAAAGGAACAAGAGCAACGTCGGAAATTGTCAGCAAGTAATCAAGATAGGTATTAATATCAGGAATCATCTTTGCAAGGCTTCCTTTGAATGTTTCATTGATGGCATTCAAGAGCTGAACCAGCATAGACAAGAGAAGGAAAAAAAGGCCAAAGACTAAACTGTTAATACTCTGTTCAAATTGAGATCGTTCATATTGTCGATTTTTGATCAGGAAGACCAACGTAAGGAAGAGGAAAAAGACAGAAAAAACAAGCACGCCAAAAAGAAGCTGGTCAAGTAACATCTTAGAACTCAAAGCCAAAGAGCGTTAATTTCGGCTTGGCTTTCCTCCCTTTTGAGTCATCTCGCTTCTTTTCATCATGAATTTCTTCAAGCTCAGCTTTGTCCAGTTCAACCATGTTTCGTTCTTGGTCAAGTTTCATTTCTATTTTGGTCATGTCTCGCTGTCGTTTAGCAAGGTCCTCTCGCTCCTGTTCAACGCTTTTCTCTTTCTGCTGAAGATCGTCTTCCCACAACAGAAGTTCTTCTTCTCGCTGTTTGAGTTTCATGGCGCGTTTGTCAAGAGAGTCTTCTCGCGTATTGAATTTTTTCTCCAGTCGTAAAATGCGGGCTTTTTCCGTTTCAAACGCATCCAGTTGTTCTTCATAGGCGTTTCTCTCAGCTTTCACGTCCTTTGCTTTCTGGTCAAGGGCGTTTCGTTCTCGCTTTAACTTCTCTTCATAGGAGCGTAATTTTTGTTCTTTCCGGTCAATTTCTTTGAGTTTGTTGTCATATTGTTTTAATGTTGTCTCTTTTTCCTTGACTGCTTTGCGCTCACGGTCAAGTTCCCGCTCTTCATCCTCTAGTTCTCGTTCCCATTGCTCTAATTCGCGCTCTTCTTCACGCGCCTCATGCATGAACTGCTCGCGCATGGATTTCAGCTTCTGCTTCGTTTCCAAACGAAGAGAATCAACTTTCGATTTGTACTCTTTTTTGACGTCTTTCTTGGTTTCAGCAAGTTCACGTTCCGTATCTTGTTGTTTCGCAAGAAGTTTTTCCTGTGCCTCTTTGAGCTGCTGTCGCTCCTGTTTCACATAAGCAATGTACTCAACAAGTTCTTTTTCCTTGTCTTCGAGAGTAAAAACGCGTTTCTGGACATCGCGATTTAGCTGGTCAAGCGATTTTTTCTTGTCAGCCTGGGTTTTAAGATCGTTTTTTAAGTGCTCATTTTTCGTCTGCAGGTCTTTCTTTCCTTGTTCCACTTTTCGTTCTCGGCCTTCAATCTCTTTTTGCTGTCGATCAAGCTCTTGCTTCTTAAGAAGCAACTTCTTGTATTCTGGGGCAACAATGCGTTTTGCAAACTCAAAGCGAACAGGATGCTCAGCAGAGGACTCCAATAAGCTCTTGAGATCGCGATCACGTTCCTTCACATTGGCACGGTAACTGCGGATCGTAGATGCCGCAATCACGAGAAAGATGAAAAAGAAGAGGATATACTGGACAGCGACATTGATTTTTGCAGGAATAACCGTCATCACCTTCACAATAAAGGGAAGGACGATAAGAAAAACCATCCCGTAGACTGTTGACGATTTGATTAACATCGTGTCATAGTGGTTTTTGACATAGTACCATAGTAAGCCACCAACGACTAGAATAAGGGCAGCGAGATACGATTGGAATTGCACAAAAGAGTCAAGAGCCATTTTATTATCACTACTATAGAGTATCTCGGTGTGAGTATCGGTTAGTATATAAATCTTTCCGTAACAGGGAGAAAACACCTAAATACCGCACTATAACGAACACATAGAAAGATATTTAAAGATATTTTGGTCGGGTAACAAAAAAGAGACGGCAGGGTAGTCTATGTTACCAACAGACAACAAAGTGCCACGGCACATCGGACTCATTTTAGATGGAAATAGGCGTCTGGCCAAACGGTTGATGCTCAAGCCCTGGAAAGGGCACGAGCTTGGCGCACAAAAAGTAGAGAAGCTCTTTGAATGGTGCAAAGAGCTCGACATCAAGGAACTCACGTTATACGCGCTTTCTATCGAAAATTTCAACAGACCAAAGAAAGAATTCGCCTTCTTAATGGATCTCTTTCACAAGGAATTTGAACGGTGCAAAACTGATCCAAAAATCTATGAGAACAAAATACGCATTAATGTGATTGGGCGAACCTGGATGCTTCCGCAAAATGTTCAGGAAAGTATTCAGAGTCTTATGGAAAAGACAAAGACGCATGACCAGTATATAATAAATTTCGCTCTCGCGTATGGTGGGCGACAGGAAGTGGTTGATGCAACAAAGAAAATCGCCGAGCAGATAAAATCAGGCACATTGAATGTCGACCAAATCAATGAAGAAACATTTTCAAAACAGTTGTATATGGGTGATGAACCAGACCTGATTATCAGAACTGGAGGCGATCACCGCACCTCAAATTTCTTGATCTGGCAAAGCAGCTATACAGAATGGATGTTCCTTGAGAAAATGTGGCCGGAATTTGAGAAAAAAGATCTCGTGTCATGCATTGAGGAATTCCGAAAACGAGAACGGCGATTTGGAAAATAATTATTTCTTTCGACAAAGATAATTTAAGAATGTAACGTGGTTCTCTAAAGAAACACGTGATGACTGAAGCACAGTAACGTGTGGTTCGACAAGACTTTTCAATTCGTCATCGGTATACAGCGCCATAAACTGTTGATACGGACCAGAAACAGCAAAACATTCACACGTGCCTTCTCGCATGCCTAAAAACACGACACCGTCAGGAGCAAGAACACTGCTAATCTGCTCAAGAGCAGAAGGAAGATTTTCTTTGGGAAGATGATACAGAGCATGATTTGCCCAGATGCCATCAAAACTCGTTGGTGTAAATCCCAAATGCTCAATATCCATAAGGCATGCTGGCAGTGTTCGCTCACGACAGCGAGCAATTACTGCAGGTGCGAAGTCAACACAGACAGGAGAGTATCCTCTTCGTGCAAAATAGGTGGGTGTAGAGCCCGTACCGGAAGCAAGATCAAGAACGCGTTTTCCTTTTAGTTCCTGAAGAAAACGTGTCGCATCTGGAAGGAGATGACTGCTAAAATAGCCGTGGCTTTTCAGTTCCAAAAGATCAACCAAGGGCTCACAGTTGTATATGCTCTTAGTCTGTTGTTTTAGGTCATCCATAAGAAAAGAGCGCTGAGAAAGTGTTTTTATGCTTGTCGCTTGGCGAAATAATCAGAAATATGCGTTCGAAGAGCATCCATAAACAGAATCTCTTGATGACCAATCTCGTCAAGTTCGTATCCAACAGGAGTAGCAAATTGTAAGCAATTAAAAGCCTCAAGATTCGAATCGACGCCAGCATCGTTACGGCAGAGGTTAAATCCGACGGAAGCATACGGGCTGAATCGCGTGATCATCCCTGCAAGAGTCTGGAGTGTTGTAGTGGTATTTTCAGGTAAAGGGTCAACAGATCGTAACACTTCATAGCGATACGTAGCACGACCATGCAGTATTTTTGCAAGCGCATCTAACAATTGCTCTGAGTCAGATAAAGAAAGATCGCGAGGAAACTGAACAGTAACAATATCTTGAAGCGTTCGCCTTGTTTTTGTTTCGCCCACCATACAAAAATAAAACGTTATGGATATTTAATGCTTTCGAAAAAAGACAAGCAACATCTTTAAATACAATTGTTCGTTTAGGTAAATCATGCTAAATCTCAATGAGCTTATTCTGAAATTCGCCCTGCAAAACGCCTGGAAGTTTGGCAAAGCGAAAATTGACGCAGTCATCAGCAAGGTCATTGGAGAACAGCCAGAAGCCAAATCACAGCTCAAAACGCTCATCCCAGACATAAAAAAAATCGTTGCTGACGTCAACAAAAAAAAGAAAGGTGACATCGAAAAACAGTTACAGCAGCTTGCCCCGGAGTTAATGGAAGAAAAGAAGCTCGAAGAGCAAAGAACATTGCCGCCATTGCTCAATGTGAAAGGACCAGTCGTCATGCGTCTTGCGCCATTCCCGTCAGGCGCTCTGCATATTGGAAATGCGCGCCCAGCCATTCTCAATGATGAATACGTCAAAAGATACAAGGGAAAACTGCTCCTCATCATCGACGATACGATAGGCTCAGAAGAAAAAACCATCAGCAAAGAGGCATACAATCTTATTCCAGAGTCCATAGACTGGCTCGGAGTAGCCTACGAAAAAAATATTCTCTACAAATCAGATCGTCTCGATTTGTACTATAAATATGCAGAAGAGATCATAAAGAAGGACAAAGCCTACGTCTGTACCTGTAAGGCAGAAATTCTTCGGGAAAATCGCGCACAAGGAAAAGACTGTTCATGTCGTTCACAAAATACCAAAAATAATCTCGACCTCTTCAAAAAAATGTTCACTATGAAGCCTGGAGAAGCAGCACTGAGAATAAAGACATCCATGCAGGACAAGAATCCGGCGTTCAGGGACAGGGTGTTATTTAGAATTTCAGATCGTGAACATCCCCGTGTCGGAAAAAAGTATCGGGTATGGCCTTTGTTAGAGTTTTCTTGGGCGATTGATGATTATGTGTTAGGGATGACACACATATTACGGGGGAAAGAGCTCATGATAGAAACAGAAATGGAGCGCTATATCTGGAATATTTTTGGATGGCCAGACCGTGAAGTCATTCATACCGGTCTGTTTGCTATTGAGGGCGTTAAAATAAGCAAATCAAAGTCGCGTCAAGAAGTAGACTCAGGAGAATATGCAGGCTGGGACGATCCGCGAACCTGGAGCCTTCAATCCTTAAAAAAACGAGGTTTTAAACCGGAAGCAATCCGAAACTTTTGCTTAGGCTTTGGTGTGACGCAGACAGAAATAAAGGTCCCCGTAGACGCATTATACGCAGAAAACAGAAAGTTAATTGAAAAAGACGCTGATCGGTATGCGTTTGTTGAAAATCCAGCAAAAATAGTGATAAAAAACGCGCCGTCGATGACGACAGAAGCGCCTCTCCATCCAGAAATAGACAGGGGAAAGCGTATCTACACGACAGGACAAGAATTTTACATTGAAGACAAACTCGATAAAAAACAAGTGTATCGATTCATGCATCTGTTTAACTTCAAGGACAATCAGTTTATATCAACAGAGTTAGATCAATCACTGAAAGCAAAAATGATCCATTGGCTGCCTGTGTCAAAAGAACTTCTCGAAATAGAAGTACTCATGCCGGACGGTACGAAGAAAAAAGGTCTCGGCGATCCAAATCTTAAAAATGTCAAAGAAGGGCAAGTCATCCAGTTTGAACGAAAATTCTTTGCCTGTTTAAATAAAAAAACAAAAAGCAAATACGAATTCTCGTT
>CAYJLN010000031.1:0-9667 GCA_964371275.1 Candidatus Woesearchaeota archaeon | reverse complement strand
AGACATATTTTTGGTTAGAAAAAACGTTCAAGATAGTGACTGTGGTATCTATGGTAGGAAACGTGTTGATTGTGAAAGGAGCAGAATTTATTTTTGTGCCAGAATGCGCAGCCGTTCTCGCCTATGTGTTACTAGGTATTCTCGTGCTCACAACAAGAGGCATCTCCATAAAAAAAGGACTGTTTCTTTTTCTTTCAGGGAGTATTCTTATCTTGGTTGCGAACATCATTCGCATAGACGCCCTCATTTCCATTTTTCTTACAAAAGGGATTGATTATTTTAACACGCTGCATCTTTTTTTATGGAAAATCGTGTCAAGTATCTACGTCGTTTTCGTCTGGCTTTTCTTGACAAAAAAATACAAAATAAAGGGAATCCCCCTGTACTCTGATATTGTCTGGGCGCGAAAGAATCTATCGCGTTAACATCGGTTCGCTTCTGGTGAAAAGACTTCGAACAAAGAAGAACATCGCATAGAGCTCGAATGCAAATGGAAAATACCCGATGTACCCAAGAAGAGGCATCTCAAAAACCTTAAAGAAGCCAACAAAGGGAATGTCATACGTCCATTTTGGCACCGCCCAATAATTCCAGAACTCCCAGAGAAACCCGAGAAGAATGCCTGCAGCAAGCAGCGATAAAGGGACGCGAAGACGCCCGTCTTTCAGATGTTGAATAATTGATGGCTGTTTATGGAGGTAGTTGAGAGGATCAAGCAAAAAGAAAAACGTAATCCAGACTAAGGGATAGAAATGCTGGGGAAACAAGAGTGGAAGAATGAAGGAAATAATGCCGACAGCGATCATTCCATGAAGAAATCGTCTCGTAATGCGATGGTGTTTTTTCAATCGCACATGGTCAAAAAGATGGATTGCGCGGAATAGTTCAACGGTTTCAAAGAATGCGGGAAGAACAGTTGCAAAGGCAAGAGTCCCATACAGGTTACGAAGAGTAATGTTGGCAAAAGCGAGCCCAGCGTATTCCCAATTCGTCGTTCCAAGATTAAGAAACTCAAAGATCCACCAGAATAATGCTGAAAGGAACACAGTGGTAAGGAAAAACGGGCGATTGGTATACAGAAGAGATTCCTTTCTAAGTTTGTACACAAGCGCATCAATCACCAAGATATATCCTGTCCAGATAAGAGGGAAGTACCAGGTCGCAAATGGCTCAATTTTGAAGAAAAAATTTGTTTCTACGAGCAGGATAAGAAGAATCCCCAGTGACCCATACCACCTAAACATAGAACGAACTGTACTGAACAATTACTTAAGCCTTTCTTTTCATCGGCTGCTGGTAACTAAGGGTAAGAGATAGAAAATTAAATCTTTTGCTTCTGGAAGACAAGCAGGTCTTCCGTTGTCAATTTTTTTCGCGCCTTAATCTTTTCCTCAACAATTTTCTCTTTTTCCCTGAGAATTTCTTCTATGCGCCGTTTATTTTCGAAGTTTTTTTGCTGCCGTGCTTTTCCATATTCACCAAGCTTGTTCCTTAGAGCCTTATTTGTTTCAAAAAACTGTTCTCGTGACTGGAGAAACTGGGCAACATAGCTGTTTTTCTCCTTTCGCAATTCATCTATTTTTTTGACAAGCTCTTTGAAGAGGTCAATATTACTGCGATGCTGCTGAATGTGAGTCTGTAACCGTTGATGATAATCATTTGCGCAATCACGTGATTCTTTTAGCTTCGTGCGCAAATCACGGATCTTTGCGAACACCGCATCAACGCCTTGCGCTGCCTGAATCTTATGTTTATGCTCTTTAATCTTCTTCATCACTTTCTTCTCTTGGTCCATAGACAGCGCCTCAGTCTCAATTTTTGTGTCCAAATATGCAATCTGCTGTTTCAATCGCTCAGGATTGATGCGTCCAATGCTATTTTTTAGTGCCTTTTCCTTCTCATTAGAAAGTTCTTTGAGTTGCTGAGCAAGTGACTTCACAATGGCGTTCTGTTCATCGCGTTTTTTGCGAAGATCATCACGAATAGCTTTTGATGCATCTATTTTGTGTTTGATCGATCGTAATTGCGTCAGAATATCCTTGACTTTTGAGAATGATTCTTCCTTTTTTTGATAAAGCTGCTCTTTCTGCTGCTGAATCTGCTGAAGACTCGCTCGTAATTTCGTGAGTTCGTCATTCATTCCGTGAGATGAAGGCGTAACCATGATGAAGAATATCAGTAGAACAATTGAAAAGGAGTATAAAAGCTTACCTCTTGACGATGAAGGTGTGAAGTTCGCGGAGAAGACGTTGCAGTGTTTGTGAAGTAACTCCCTGTGACTTTGCGCAGATATGAAGGGGTTCATGATGCGTAATGCCATACCCAACCATCTGTAGACCATACCGTTCTAAGATCTCTTTAATGAACGGAATGGAAGAAGCAGGAGCGTCTTCAAGTAACTGTCCTAAAGTCGTATTTTTGGTGATAACAATCGACTTTCCCATAGACTAAAAAAGACTTTTCCGTTTATATAAGTTTCTAGAAAAATAAGACAAAAAGAAAAAAAGAATTACCCGAAGAGGGCGCCGAGACCTGCTGCAGCCGCTTCTTCAGATTTCTTATCGTCTTCTTTCTTCGCTTCTTTCTTTTCTGCTGGTTTCGCTTCAACCGCTCCAGTTGCTGGTGCTGCAGGCATAGTCACAGCTTCTTTAATGACTTGCTCAATATTCACATCTTTGAGCGCTGCCACTAAAGCGCGGACTTTCCCATCATCAGGGCTTCCGCCTGCGTCTTTAACGACTCTCTTGACGGTTTCTTCGTCAACTTTACCACCAGCTTCATGGATGGTCAATGCGGCATGTAGATACATCATCGTAAATTCCTCCTGAACTCTTATCGTGCTCCTTTTATTTTCTTATCCTTGAGATCATTAATGATTTTAGTGATATCTTGGGTTTGTGCGGGAAGGCTGACATCCTTCTTTTTCGCCCCCTCAACCCGAACACTCTTCTCCGTCAGGTCTTTTAAAAACTTTTCTGCTTGCTGCATCTCGGTAGGATTGATAGCATGTTTCTCTTCAATAGCGACGTTTTGTGCAGCAGTCTGGGTAACAACAGAAGAGACTGTTTTTGAGACCGTTTTCACGTCAGGAACTGGTGCCGCGTGATGCACTGGTTTCGGCTCGTGTGGTGATTGTACAGACGCCGAAGGAGGTTCTGGCGTTGACTGTGCAGGAGCTGAAGTAGGTCCAAGATCACCAACTTTTCCTTCTAAAGCCCACGCTTCCAAGGCAGCCTTTCTGACCAATAACGGCGTAGTTTCTTTCGTCGGATAAGCAAGGCCAACACCTAAACTGAGGGCACGGAAGACTGCTTGTCTGAGGTTGGTGAGGTACATCTGTTCATCAATGAACAAGACTTCGCCAGTTAAGATCTCGCCGTCTTGATAGGTAAAGAGCAAGTTTAATCCAATCTTCATGGGCTGGATGCCCATCTTAATAAGTAAATCCGCAACTTTTGCATTGATTTCCTGCCCTTCTTTGACAATGACCTTATCTTCGCGAATACCAATCTTTCCGTCTTTGACCTCAGTTTTGAGGCCAAGTTGACCAAGCTCACCAATCATGGGTCCAGCAGGGAAATTTGTGGGTCCAGCAGGAATAGTAATATCTTCAGGCGCCTTCTGCCCTGGTTTTGCTGCTGCACGTGAACGATTCTGATTGATAATCTTGGCAAGTCTGAATGGATCTTCCTTGGTAAACAGTAATGCAGGAATGCCCCTTATGCACTCTTTAAACTGCTCAAGATTCTTTTTCTGCTGCTGAAGTTCGTCAAGGGCAATCTTAATGAAACGCTTCTTGGTGATTTTAATAATCACATTTTCCTTCAGCTTCATTTTCATCTGCTGAAGCTGCAATGAAGGAAGATTTTCCAAATTCACATATCCAACAACAGAATAGTCAGAGAAAAGTTTCTTGACTCGCTCAACCTCGTTTCTCTTTTCCGGAGTAATATGTGGTTGGAATTGTTTCATTTCTTAACCTTCTTCTCTCCTGCGCCAATAAACGCGGGTTTTCCCATGGTGAGCTTGACAAGGCTGCTCTTGACGTTCTGTGCTTCCTGGGCAAGCAGCGGAAGAACATGATGATAGACTGCTAAAATATTGTCGGCGATTTCGTCATCCTTCATCGCTTCACTGCCAACAGGCGCCTTGATTGTTGGTTCATTTTTCGTTTCTACCTTGACGGTTTTTTGGAGTTTTTGAATAATGGGCGCAAGGTCGGTGGTTGTTGGTTGGATAATCCCACCAGCTTTTGGACTGGGCATTTTACCTCTGGCACCAAGAGCTTTACCAAACGTGGAAGCGATTTGGGGAACAATATTTGCCTGCGCAATAAAGAAGTCACTTTCCTGGGAAAGTTTGGCTATTTGTTTTTTATCAAGTGTTTTAAAGTTGTCAACAGGAATAGTATGATCACACAGCTCTTTTGCTTTCGGCAGCAGTTCTTTGCCAACAAGAGCAGTAATTTTGACTTTTTTTCCGCGAGTATGAGGTAAAACAACAAAAGCATTGATGCGTTGGTTTTCTTTCTTGACGTCAATGCCTTTGAGATTAATAACGAAATCAAACGTTTGGTTAAACTTGCGTTTAGGTGACTGGGTTCGTGCCTGTTGCAGTGCTTCGAGAACGTGTTTTCTATCCATACAATGCCCTCCTACACAACGTGTAGTTGTAACGGGTAACGAAGGCAGAAGAATGGCGATTTATAAAGATGACGGTTTAATCGCGAAGACGCCGGTGTCCAGGATCGCGAGGAAGTGAACGAAATCGTGCTTGCGAGTGATGGGGGGCAGCTCCTTTGTACCCTCCATTAACCCGTTCTTCCCGTCTCCGTTGAGGGCTGTGCTCATAGAGGTATTTAGCATAATCGGCGAGAGAACACCCGCCTGTTTGCGCACAAAACTGGCGAGAAAGGAGATCTGCCTCAAGGCCCGCTCTCGCCGCAGCTTGATCTACTGTACAGCCAGCTTCAAAATGATCGTATAACCGCCGCGGTCTTAAACCATGCCCTACACTAATATTCTCTAAAATACGAAGACGGCAGTCATCATCAAACGTAGATTCAAGTGTCATGGAAACATTTTTGGTCTAAATTGGTTTTATAAACGTTTTGCTAACGTTGTAGCCAAACAACGTACACAAAAATCTTTTCGAAAAAGAAAGATTTTTCATCAAGTTTCTTAAATGCATACCCGTATCTTTTCAATAAAAATTCAACATCACCAGTAATCGTGCTGAATACAATGAGAATCTTGCCGTCTTTACGAAGGAACTGTTTTGCCCGAGAAAAGAACCGTTCTAAGATCTCAGATCCATACTTCCCACCACTTAAAACAACGCGATCTTCAAAACTCTCACGTTCATCTTCTGGTAAATACGGGGGATTAAAAATAACCACATCAAATGTTCCTGTCACGTTTTCAAATAAATCAGAAACGAGCGCGGTTATTCCTTTTTTCTTTACTAACGCGACAGCATCTGGATTAATATCGACAGCAAGAACATCACGCGTTTTCTCTTTTGCTATCAACGCTTGAATGCCAGAACCAGTCCCCATATCAAGCACTCGTCCCCGCGCATATTGTCTCACGTACTTCTGTAACAAATGGGAATCTTCTCTTGGCTCGTAGATCATAAGAAATCGTTATTTCAAGGCTTTGCAATAATCTTTGACACGCGCTAAAATATTTTGTAAGTAGTATTTTTCCAATTTTTGTTCAAATATCGTGGAAAGCTCGTCAAATTCTGTGATACGATATGCATTCTTGATATTCTCGACGATAGACAGGTCCTTTAATCGCTTTAGTTGTCGCCGAATGTTTGACGACGCAATGCCTTTTAAGGGCAATTTTTGTTTTTTCCGTAGCTTTACTGCTTCATCACGAACCTCTTCCGAGTTCAAGAACTTCTTCTTATCTCGTGCCTGAAGCAATACATGAAGCACGTCAACAATAACGTCGCGTGAATCGCCAGGCTGCAAAACACCGAGAGAGAGGCATAACTTTCGGACCAATTCTCGTCGAGGCATCTCATAGGGCTTTTCATAGCGCCTCAGCGTAATCTCATTCAACGGTAAGTCGCGCGAAATAGATGTAGGCATTACCAAAGAAAAGTAATCAGCATTTAAAAGGTTTTGTCTTTGATAATAAAACACAATAAACTTTATAAAGTTCTTGCCTATAAATAAAAAGTATGCAAACGCCATTAGAGTTGGAAAGATCAATTAAGCGTTGTCTCGGTGTAGAAAGGACGACAGATGCAAGCATTCAGGGGAAAGTCATGGACATACTCATGGATATTGCGTATGAACTCCAAAGAACTTCTTCTCAACGAACACAGGAAAATATTCATGAAAGGTTTCCCCACACAAGTCTTATGACGCA
Organism: Candidatus Woesearchaeota archaeon; assembly: GCA_964371275.1. Lineage (GTDB taxonomy): Archaea > Nanobdellota > Nanobdellia > SCGC-AAA011-G17 > UBA489 > CAYJLN01. The sequence goes on along the minus strand of CAYJLN010000031.1, from coordinate 3,284 downwards.
GATGGGACTTGCAGAAAGAACGACGACCGGCTCGTACAGGGTAACATCACAAGGAACACAATTGTACGAGTCATTACGATCACGAGGATTTTATTCTACGCCTACCGTAGCATGATCAGTAAAAACGAAAAAATAATTATTTACGTGAGAGAAAATCTATCAGTAACCGAACACCAAACCCAGTCCCGCCTTTCTTGGTATAATAGCGGTCAATCTCATACCACGCAGTTCCTGCGATGTCGAGATGAGCCCACGGCGTCTTTTCGACGAACTGACTTAAGAAAACCGCCCCATAGATCGCACCAGCATAGCGTTTCGGATGGAAGTACATGCTCGGAAGATCTGCGATAGTGCTCTTGAACTCGTCTTTGAATTCTTCATAGAGAGGCAACCTCCAGACGCGTTCTGAGGTTTCTTCTCCCGACAAGAACAAGTCTTCTGCAAGATGGTTATCTGTGGTAAGAAGCCCGGCAATCCACTCGCCTAAAGAAATCATGACCGCACCAGTAAGGGTTGCAAGGTCAATAATCACGGTAGGTTTCAAAACGCGTTCTGTATACGCTAAGGCGTCAGCTAAAATCAACCGTCCTTCTGCGTCCGTATTCCAGATCTCAACTGATTTTCCTTCATACGACACATACACGTCTCCTGGTTTGTACGACTTGGCATCAACCGCATTCTCGCAGCATGGTAGCACCGCAAGAATATTCTTTTTCAATTGCAGTTGCGCAGCAGCTTGAATAGTGCCAAGTATGGCAGCAGCGCCCGACATATCAGACTTCATTGTTCTCATGCTATCAGCAGTCTTCAGGTCTAACCCGCCGGAATCAAACGTAATTCCTTTCCCAACAAAAGCATAGACATCATTCGAACGTTTATCGCCAGAATACTCAAGAATAATAAATCGTGGCGGATAGCTGCTTCCTTTCGAAACAGCAAGAATCAAATTCATCCCTAATTTTTTAAGATCTTTTTCATCAAGAATCGTGCATTTGAGGTTATTTTCTTGTGCAACAATCTTCGCCAGGCGTTCCATCTCCAATGGAGTCATGACATCGGCATTTTCATTGCTCATGTTCCTGACAAAGAGAACGTTGTCGCAAATAATTTTTGTTCGTTGTAATATAAACTCCAACTCTGTTTGATCATGAGTGGTTACAAAAGAAAGCGTTTTTATTTTTAGTGGTTTATTTTTCACGCTCAAATAGCGATCAAACGCATAATCGCTAAGAAGCGCACCTTCGCATAAGCTTGCAGCAACATGTTCACGCGCCAGAAAATCATGAGATGGAAGGACAAAACACGCATCACGAATGACGTCATTATGAAGAAGGTCGATGGCCACTGAACTTGCGCGCCGAAGGACCTCTTTACTCACCGCCGCCTTTTCGCCAAGGCCGATAAGGAAGATCTTTTTTGCAGGAGTAATGCCTCCAGTTCGTATCAATGATGTTTTGTATCGTTCTCCGGTGAAGTCGCCATCTGCGCAGACCGTATGAATCAATCGGTAAGCTCCAACTGGAGTCTGCTTTTTAAAATGATCAGCATCCTCAGCGGTCAGGAAGAACACCAAGGGTGCTTGAATCTGGTCAACCCTCTTTTTGACAACCCTAACATCCATACAGGAGAGAAATAAGGCCTAATTTTTAAATCTTTAGATACGTGCTAAACAACCGTATTTCCCTGTTCATCGTAAATATGAATAACATTAACAGGGCATACTCTCGCCGCGTCAATCTCCAGTTCAAGTTCTTCAGGCGTTAATTCAAGTTCCAGAACAAAATTTTGGCCTTCAAGTTTTCCACCAATAAGATCTGCTTTGCTGTCCTCAGCTACCCCCCACCGATGCGGCAGAACAGCAACGCAGGCAAAAGCACCGATACACCCGTTTCGATCGTACACAATTTTGTATTTCTTTTTTTCAGCCATAATCACGAGAGCAGATTGTTGGTTTTATAAAGATTTAGTTGCAGAAAATTATCGGTGTGGCCGTCTGTTAAAAGAATGTCGTCTGAATGGTGGTCTTCCCTGCATTGGCGGGCCTGAACGCGGAATAAACGCCTGGAAAGCAACCGGCGTAAATGGTGGAGTTTCAAGGCGCTCTATCTTGAGCGATCGGTCTTCTTGTACACGTCTGAAATTATCGTAATCCTTCTCAGAAAGAAGCGAAACAGCCTTCCCGGATTCACCTGCGCGCGCAGTCCTTCCAATACGATGAACATATTCTTTTGATGTTTTAGGAATATCATAGTTGTACACATGAGTCAGTCCTTTGATATCAAGCCCGCGTGCTGCAAGATCGCTCGCAACGAGAATACGTATCTTGTTGGAATGAAAATCTTCGAGAACTTTTGTTCGCTGCTGTTGAGTAAGCCCTCCATGAATCGCCCGAGCATCAAATCCATGCTTCCTAAGATTAAAGGTAACGAGATCAACAGATCGCCGAGTGCCGCAAAAAATGGCGGCAAGCGTCGCCGTTTCATACCGAAGCAAATGAACAAGCAGAGGGAATCGTTCTTTAACGCCGGTAATATAATAGTACTGCTTGAGAAGATCCTTATCGACATATTGTTTCGTTTTGATCGTCTCAGGCTGGTGCATATACTCTCGTGCGATAGTAAGAACATCATCAGAGAACGTGGCGCTAAAGAGAAGCATTTGTCGTTTTCGTGGGAGTATGTTGAGTATTCTTTTGACAGAGATGATAAATCCCATGTCAAACATTTTATCTGCCTCATCAAGTACAATCGTTCGAAAATCTGCAAAATTCATAGCTCGCCGTTCAATAAGGTCAAGTACCCGTCCTGGTGTACCAATAACGATGTGCGTCGTCTCAAGTTTGCGTATTTGTGGTTCAATGCTGACACCACCATAGACTTGAGTGGTCTGTATTTGTTTGTACTTAGAGAGACGTTCGAATTCTTTTCCGACCTGTTGGCAAAGTTCTCGTGTTGGGACAAGAACCAGCACCTGCAAGCGTTCAGTCGTTTTGACGTTTTCAAGAAGAGGAATTGCAAACGCAATGGTTTTTCCAGAACCAGTGCTTGACTGACCAATGAGATCCTTTCCTTCTTTGATGAAGGGGATTGATTTTGTCTGGATTTGTGTCGGTTCTTCAAAGCCATATTCGAGAAGAGACTTCAAAATAAAGGGGTCATGCACAAGAATCTGAAACGAATTTTCCATATAAAAATAGCCGTCTCGTGCTTTATAAAGACAGGTGGTTGATCGTTTTCAGGATCTAAACGCTTAAATAGCGCGCACTGTAAGTTACTGTTATGACC
>CAYJLN010000030.1:4808-9709 GCA_964371275.1 Candidatus Woesearchaeota archaeon | reverse complement strand
TTGAGGGCCATGGCGGTACTACTGGGAAAATTTCCTTACCTATTCAATCAAGCCATGATCGCTATCTCAAGATTTGGCCCCAATACTACAACACCGAAGGGTTCTTTGTTGCGAAGATCAAAAAATAATTATTGCTCCCAGAAATAGACGCGCAATACCTTTGATTGTACTGCGCTAATAAACGCGCTGTCTGCATAAATTGATTTGTCGAGAGGAAGGCTTACGCTCGTGCATGAAATTGCTTTGTCGCAAATTTCGCAGCTGTTCACATATCCTGGCGGTGTCTGCTTATTCACGAGATCCGCAATAATCGTGCAGCCCACAGTGGCACATTCTCCATTGCTTGCAGACAACATACATGAACGGAATGTCTGGTTTCGAGACACTTCTTCAAGAATAAACCTCTGAGCTTCTTTCACTGCTGCTGGTGTTTCTGGCTTGCTTTCGTTGTCTCTGTTCGTTATGTACAAAGTAAATGAGAGGACAAGAACGATTCCCAATATGGATTCAAGTGTCTTGACAAACCCTTTCTTGTCTACCATACGCGCATGTTCACCACCGTAGGAATGCGATTTCCATTCGCGTCAATCTTGTAAATTTTTATCTCTTTTACCATCACGTCGTCCTGGTCTCCTGGTGCCGGACTTGTGGTGACGGGAAGATTGTCAACAAAAATCGCGAATTCTCTGCTTGTTGGGAAATTCCATTGCTGTTTCAATTGGCCGTAGTCTGCAGTGGTGAGTACGGTCAATTTTGCCTGGTCGATTCCTTTCACATCGTCTGATGACCCCATTGACGCGTCACATTCACTCGGATTGCTACTTGGCTCGCACTTCATGGCAATATCTGTTGGATCAGGCACGATGGATGATGCAGGTGAAAAGATAAGCGTAAATTCTTCACTGGTGCAGAGGCTTGTGGTGCAGGTAAAGGTTTCCTGCAATCCCGATGATGAATGCATGATGTCTGTTGTTGGCGGATCGATAATAGCGAGGTCCCAGTCTGCTGATCGGTTTACCTTTACTTTTGCCTGTTGTGTTGCTCCCGAACCATCAACATAGGTGTCTTCGAGCTGCTGAATAAACAACGGCGTCACCTTTACTGTCCAGAAGGTTTCTTTGATGAATTGTTCTTCTATCAGCGATATGAGATTTTTCTGGTCGTACTCTGGCTCCACTCCCGGCTTGAGATAGACAAAAATGGCGATTATCGTCAAGATGAAAATACCAAGGCTAAATGACCAGTCAATGTAATTCATCCCTTTCTTATCCATATTAAATTGTTCCTTTGACCGTTACGATAATCAACGCAGAGGTCGTCATTAAAATGACTGAATGCAACAACCCCCGTTTCAGCGTTCCTTCAGAGAACTTTCCAATCATGATTCCTGCAAAGAATCCTTGGATCAACACGAGAGAGAGAAAAATCTTGTTGAGATCAAATCCCGATGATGCAATGCCGCTTAATCCTTCCTGCAGCGAGGTTGAGAGTGTCGTTATCTTTGGAAACAACCAGAGCTGCAGCGACAGCATAATGCCAATAAAAATATAGAACACGATATATCCTTGAATAACTTGCGAATACATGGATGATTTTCGCTCCTCTTTTATCTTCTTGATGCTCATCACCGAATCAACGACGGAATTCAACACATCAGTTATGTCGCCACCGCTTTTTTCTGCTTCAACAATGATGGAGACTGATCGTTTGATGATTGAATTTCCTGTGTCAAGGCTGAAGATAATCAACGCTCTGCGCGGCGGTATTCCCCATTCAATTTGATTTGCTAATTTCTTAATATAGGGCGTTAGTGCTCCGTAATCCTTTTTTGAAATGTACATAATGGATTGCGGGATCGAAATTCCCGACTTTACTGATTCCACCATGTTTCTCACGAACTCCAGGAATTTCAGCTCGATTTCCTTCTGCCTCTTGAGCTCCTGCGTAAAATCAAGGAGGATAAGAACGAAACCGATGACCGCAGCAATAATCAGACCTGCGAGGAACCATCGTGTCTCATAGAGAAAATACGTGTCTGCTCCTGCAAGCAGCACGGCAAGGAGAATGCCCGCCCAATATTTTGACTTGAAGACGAATCCCATCTAGATCTCCGGCTGAACAATATTCAGGAATAAGATAAACAGCACGTTGAGGATAGGGATCACGACAAACGTGCCCACAATAGCGATGCCGCTGACGCTAAAGCCGCCAATATTGCCCCCAAGAACGCTGATGATTGCCAGCGTGACGAGGAACAACAATGGTGCTGCAATCATGACGGAGGTGTAAATATCTGAATACGTGGAAATCATTTCAACATATTTATTTCTATCAAGCTTATACGAGCTAATACTCTCGTCTGCCTTGCTTTGCAAAAATGACTTTAATGAACCGCCAGATTCGATACTGGAGACCATTCCAATTAACAATTCCTTGAAGTCTTTCGAGGGCGTTGTTGCGGCGACGGTTTTCATCGCTGTCGAAATATCGTAGCCAAAGAGGTTCACATAATTGACGAGCTTTCTGATTTCGCTTTCAACGCCTTTATATTCCTCAGAATTAAGCAGCAATTTGAACATGGCGATCGGCTTTGCGCCAGAACCTGCGACAGCCGCCATATTGATGATGACAAACGGCAGGTCATTCTTTATTTGCCGACTTCGTGTTCCTGCAACTACTGTCGGATACATGTAGAATATCATGAAGGTGATGAGGAAACTGACCAGCATGAGCGTTATTGCCAGAAGCCCTGTGAACAGGATTGATGTCCCTAAAAAGACACCAAGTAAGATAGAAAGGCTTCCGATCACTAGGGCAGCCATAACACTCGTAAAAAATTGCATGCTGACGTATGTTTTTGAGAGCACTTTGACATCTGAATTTCGGAGTGCTGACTGCAACTTGTCAAAGAAGTCCTTGTGAGTGAAAAATAATCTCGTTACGAAAGACCCTATAAATGCATTTGATAGTTTTCCATATGCGCTCGGCTTGTAGACGGTGTATTCAATCGTATCGTCGCGCTCCTTCTTCTCCTTTTTAGGGTGGATGAGGCGCTCGATAATCTCTTCATTTGCACCAATTTCCTTGAGATATTGCCGTCGCGTACGCTTGCTCAAAAATAACCTCTTTGATTTATGTGGAGAGACAATTCGTGACGGTTCTTGTTGCTTTGTTTCCTGCAATTCAACGTCGGCGAGAATTCGTAGATTCGCTTTGTCGATCCTGTCTAAAAGAACTGCTATTGTCTGATCAAATGAGTCTATATAGTCGTCTGGTCGCTTCCCGCGCAAAAATTGTCTGAGCTGGTCTGGCTGCTTTTTATAATATTCAAAGTTCGCAAGGAACTGCTGCTTGTACTTCTGCTGGTTAATAATTTCCTCCGTAAGTGCAATGAGTTCGTTCGCATCGGATTCAATTGGCATTTTGTCGCTCTTCATCAATCATTTTTTGGATATTCGTGCAGAGCTGCATCATGTTTCTGCGTATTTTTGTTAGCTGGTCTGGCGGCGCTTGCTGCTGCGCCATCTGCTGGTATTGCAGATATAAATCCCGTATCATAGCGGCGTACTGTTTGATGCTTTCGAGCGACATGGTTACCTGATCATGAATCGCTTCAGCACTTCTTCTGGCGTTTTGTAATAGGCATTAATGACCTCTTGCACGGCTTTATACTCGAAGATGCCGCGGCGATACATCTCCATGAGGAGCTTGGTGCGCATTTCGAACTCATAGAGCAACTTTGCGCGACTTATTCCGTAATTGCGCATGATCTTGTCGAACACTTTGCTTTCGGTCTTGAAAAAGAACGTGTCTGATGCCGGATCCCAGACAAACGGCGTATTGGTGTCGACATTTCCCTTGTCATCAACCTTGAGCACTTCGACGACAGACTTTAAGCGGCGAACTGATTCTCCTTGGACGCGTCCTTGGCCCATGATGCAGACAATATCGATGGTTTCGATTAATGATGCAGATAAATTGATTGGCTGTGTTTCGAGACGCTTGACCATCGTTTCGACATCTTCTGCGTGCATGGTGCAGGCGCTTGGATGCCCTGATGCCGCACCCTGGAATAATACGTACGCTTCTGCGCCACGAATTTCCCCAACAATCACGAAGTCTGGACGCTGCCTAAAGCTCGACTTGAGCAACGTAAACAAGTCGATCTCTCCAAACTTTCCTTGCAGGCCAACGCCTGTTGCTTCTCGCGCGACTGACGGCAGCCAATTTTCATGGAGCAACTGCAGTTCATGCGTATCTTCAATGCTGACAATGCGCGCTGCTGGCGGAATAAAAAAAGAGATCGCGTTCAGGAATGATGTTTTTCCCGAGCCTGTTCCACCGATCACGACGAAATTGAGTTCGTACTCAATGGCCATCCAGAGGTACGCGAGAATTTCCGGGCTGACGGTGCGGGAATGGATGAGCTTGACCGGGCTCCATGGTTCTTTGGTGAACTTACGAATCGTGAACGCAGGACCTCGTGTTGAAATTTCCTGCGTATAGGTTGCGTTGATACGCGATCCATCGGGAAGCCTTCCGTCCAAGATTGGCGATGCGTACGAGATGTACTTTCCGCATTTCTGCGCCATCTTCTCAACAAAACTAGTTAACTTCTCGCTATCCTTAAAGATAACGTTCGTCCTGATGTTCTGGTACTTTCGATGAACGATGTAGAGCGGGGCGTTAGCGCCATTGCATTCGATATCTTCAATAAAGAAATCACGCATGAGCGGTTCTATTTCGTTGAGGCCCACAAAGTTCCTGTAGATATAGTACATTAATTTTATGAAAACGTCTTCAGTGACGCGGACACCCATTTCTGCGAGCAGGACCTTGATGTTCTTCTCGAGAAACTCAATGACTGCGCCTGTTGACTTCACAATCAAGAAGATGATGTT
>CAYJLN010000030.1:0-4798 GCA_964371275.1 Candidatus Woesearchaeota archaeon | reverse complement strand
CTTCCGATCTCTGATGTTGATGATCTCTTCAATGCCTTTTTCAATGATATGGAGAAGCCGTTGCTCATTTTCGTCCAAAACTGGTTCTTCGAGAATATAGAGCAGCTCATTTGCAGCTTTGTCATAGGTAATGGTGACGTAGGCGTGAGGCTCAATTAATGGATAGCGAACATGAATCTTTGTTTTGTCCTCGACCGTTGGCAACGTAGGAATATTCTGCTCTGGCACGGTCTTAAACAATGACTCTGGAGAAGGTGCATCTGGCAGATCAAAACCTTTTTTTTCAAACATCCCCATGCAGATCCCTCTTTTTTAGCCCCTTTTCAGCAAAATAGAGAGATTTTGCTTATTTAAAGTTATCTCAGACGAAGCTCAATGATCGGGATGTCTGTTATCGGCCCAGGGGTAAACGCGCCTGTATGACGAATCGTTGCTGCATAGCTGCCGAAAAAAGGGTTGTGATAATCTGATACTAATGACAGATCAATGGTGTTTCTATAGGTAATATTTAACTGTGCTTTGTATCGGTCAGAGACTGGCGTTGATGCCAAATACATCGTAATCAGACCTTCCTTGATAGGCACATTTGGTTCAAGGAGAACGGCACTTGTTTCCATTGACCAGGAGATCACGTCATTTGTATCGTCAATCGTTAACTGGCCTGCTTTGAGAATGAGTGATGCAATTTCACGCTGCGATCCTGGACCTTCTCTTGCTACTGTCCTGATCGTATCATCCATGGTTAACAGAATTTTCTTGGTTTGGACGAACGTATTACGATCCTTCATTTTAGTGATCATGGGGATGGCTGCTGATAAGAGAATGCTAATGATAGTCACCCCAATCGCGATGTACAAGACTGCGGAAATCCAGATTTCTCCTGTGTCTCCTCTTTTCATGCTATTCATCTTGTCTATTGCTTATATAAAGGTTGTTTTAGAATCGATGTAAATCTCGTTTTATCGTCATTAATAAGTAGTCACAATAGAAAGATTTATAAAGTGCTGTTTTTATGGCACGTCTATGGCACATGCTGATTTTGGTTATCGCCCCATTGGCCGCTTTGGAGGCTTTTGTCTTGCTGCTTCTCTTATAATTCAGGGCGCACGAATGGCATTACGGCTACGGCCTTCGCTTGAAGACCATGTTCAGGCTCCTCGTATTGAAACACCGCTAAACCAACCACCACACTATAGTTTAGGGGATAATATGTGCTCTCGCTATGCTCGTCTTGCTGCGAAAGATCTTTTTGGTTTACTCTACGCGCCAGGCGATGCATGGGACTTAGGCGAAGCCAACACCGTCGTTTGGAGTCGTGAAAATACTACGAATTCCGAATCGTGGGCTTCTGTTGTTCGTCCAGGACACATTCTTGGATTTTACAATCCCCAAAGTGATTATAATCGTGATGGCCGATCTCACACCCATGTTGGTTTGTATGTCGGTGATGATCGTATTTTCCATCAATATGGGTCTGATATTCTTGAGTCAAGAGTTTCCGATTTTCTTCAAGAAAAAAAGATGCGCGTTGTCCAGGTTATTGCACCAAAATAGTTACGGACATCCTAGCGTTGTTTCTTGGACCGCGTCCTTGCAAAGTAAAGTACTTCCTGATGCTCCCGCAACACTTGCCACTGCTTCAAGTTTTGACGCACCTGTTAAATCAAGCGTATATTGTTTGATTCCTAATGAATCGATACCAGGCATTTGTGTTGGCACCACATCCCCTCCCTTGTTAATTCTAAAGGTCACGGTACTAATATTAATTGCACCATTATTTTCAATTGTCACGAGACCTGTTGCACAGTCAAATGATGCAATAGCAAAATCAAGTTGTGTTGCACATTTCAGTGCTTCATCTGTTTTTTGACCAACATCTTTTGTTGTTCCTTTGATGAAATCAAGACCCCAGGTCATGACCACTGCTGCAAGGGCGACAGTAAATCCAATAAGCAAGACTGTTGCGATTAATGGTGAAATTCCTTTTTTTGTTGTGTATAGTTGTTTCATTGTTACAGTTCAAGGTCCACGCGTTGGTCTGTGCATGGTCTGTTAATGCCAAGGCCAAGCATGGGGATAATGCTCACTTTATTAATGTTACTCACGCCTGGAATACTTGCGTACGGAAAGGAACGTGATGCAGCGCTTTTTATTTCTTGCGGATACGTGATCGCCTGAGGTTCGCCATCGCCGCTTACACGCATAACCACTCCACTGAGATCAACACCAGTATTTTCGACTTTTACCGAGCCTCCAACATCCTGGACAGACAACTGCACACTACTGCAGCTTAGTTCATCAACTTTTGTTCCTGATTTCTGCTGGATATCTTTGATGTAATCGCGACCCCAGAACATTACGATTGAAACACCAGCAACAACGAGAACGATGAGAAGAACGGTCGCCATTAACGGCGATACTCCTCTTTTTTGGTAGAGACTCATCTTAACATGTAACGGTTATTTTTCTATTCCCGCATAACAACAATTCCTTTTCTGGCATGATTTGCGGGATAATTTCCACGTCTGTCGTCGTCGAAATATATAAATCTTGTGATTGCATGGGCAGAATGTTCACGTCTTTTGTTTCTGTTCCAAAGATAGACCGGACAGCGACTTTTTTGATGGTATAGTGCCCTTTATTTGTGATATTGACGTGGTCGCACGTTGGAGAAAGGAAATATGCATTGAGCGCTACATCGGTACACGTTACTTCTCGTGCCTTGTCTTCAAGCAAGGTTTTTGAGGTCTTTTCTGCTTGGTCTTTCATCCAGGTTGACACCAAGATCCCTAACCCGATAGCAAACCCTATCAGCAATACATACGAGATTATTTCGCTGACCCCTTTTTTGTCTTCCACGATCATCTTCGTTTGTTGTTTACTCATATAAACTTTCCTTTCGTGTATACTTTTCGTGTCTCCCCTTTTTTTTCCTTCGTCACAATAACGAGCTCGGGATGCCCTTCTGCGAGTTCAACAGTGAACGATGACGGATTGTTTGGCTCGAGAACGTCAATATCGAGCATGTATGGATCTGAGCCTAGTACGCTTGCTGTTGTTTGGCAATGGAGGAAATTTGCGAGGTCAATATTATGGATATTGATGTTTAACCCTGCAATGGAGAATGTTGTGTTGACGTCGCTGAAGCAGCCAATTAGTCCATACGTACTGCTTTCAAAATAAAAATTTACTGTATCATCAAGATAGTTTCCCATGTACAGCGTCTTGTCGTAGATGAACGCGTAGATCAGTCCGAAATCAGGATTTTTTGTCTTTGAGTATGAGGTAAACAGAATCGTGAAGTTCAAGAAACTTGTTTCAACGTCTTTATTGTTTTTAATCAGATAGTTGATGAACTTTGCGCTTTCAATTTCAAAATTCTTGCTGGTTTCTTCGAAACGGCTCTCTGCCACGGTGCGCTTAATCACGTTTGTCGGCGAGAGCAAGATAAACAGGATAAGACCTATTAGCAATGCCGTCAGCAAATAGAGCTGTCCTTTTTTTTCCATAATCCCTCTTTTTCTTAAATGAAATAACGTTCTTGCTTTTCTTCTTTCATCTCTAAGTTCTTCCATCCCTCAACAATCTTCTTGGCGAGCGCAATGGTCTCTTCTTTCCATGATGGCCATTTTTTCCATATGTCTTTGATGAATTCGGCGTCTTTCTTTTCATCGCCTTGAAAATCCGAGACAAATGACGAGCGTTCAACTTCCATGAGATCTTTCAGCATGGTTGAATACTTTTGCTTCTCTTCTTTTGCGAGAAAGCTTGATTCTTGCAGGTTAATAAACGAACCGGGGCTTGGTTGGAGCAGTGTTTGGAGCATGTTACAGATCACGACTATCTTGTCGTTGATGCGTCTTCTGACAAACCGGAGAATAAATTCAACCTCTTTGATGTCGGTGACGTAGAGGATTTCAAATTCCTTATTGAGATCCTCGTAGGACGGAAGAGCATACTTCTTTTTTAATTCGTTGTATTCCTGTTTGAGGTCTTTCATGATGTTTCTTAAGAAGAACGCCTTTATAAGTATTACAGGCTAGCAGTGCACCAAGTTCTTTGCTTTTTTTGTTAAAAATACATAAGCCTCGGGTGAGAATTGCACTCACGACCTTACCCTTACCAAGGGTATGCTCTACTGACTGAGCCACCGAGGCATGGTGTACGCTCATGAAATATGATATATAAGCATTACTAGTCTTTCAATGTTTTACTAATAATTTTATAACTTTGGTTTAATTTGCTCGTCTTTTTGCTATTAAATCGAAAACCTATTTTCCTCTTAAAACTGATAATATTTCTTTTATTTCCTTTAATGTAGAACACGATGTCCAATGTTTTTGCGTTCTTTTTACTTTTAAAAACCCTTAATTTCGAACATTTGACAGAAAAGGATTCGATGAGTTTTTTCACTTGTTGCATAAACTTTTTGTGACTTTCTAAGAACTTTCTCTTTTTTGCTAATTTAAGTGCGGGAGCTTTTACGTTCCCGATGTAAACGTGGTGGACTGAGTGATGTCGCAGTTGTCCGTGGGGGTTGGACCGCATTCTGGATCCCCAGAAAAGCAACCGTTAGTTGCGGAAACAGAAGATAAGCTCACTAATGTAACAGCAAACGTAACAGCAGCAAGTAGACCCTCATTCATAAATATTCTCATAAAAACCCCAAAGGTGAATAGGAGGTTCTATTTAAAAAGATTGTTGGTATTTATCACCATGCCCGGACGAAAGTAGAAGTATGCGGGGAACAGGGTTCGAACCTGCGCAGGCACTAAGCCACAGGATTTCTCCACGCGGG
>CAYJLN010000029.1:1153-9990 GCA_964371275.1 Candidatus Woesearchaeota archaeon | reverse complement strand
GCACTAATTTGTACGCATGATTATGGTTTTAACACACTCTGAAACGCCAAATATTCTGCTTTATCGAACTCCCACGTGCCCGTGGTGCCATAAGGCTGCGGATTGGCTTACTGCGCATAAAATCGCGTTTAAATCTATTGATGTCAGTACAGACCATAAAGCCTTGGAGGAAATGATCAAGAAATCAAGTCAAATGGGTGTTCCGGTGATCGATATCGACGGGAAAATTATCGTTGGGTTTGATGAACCACAGCTTAAAAAACTCTTGAAAGTCAAATAAGCTAGTCTTCTGTTAATGCCGCCTACCAGTCTTACGGAGTGGATATCTCCTGCGTATCTTAAACCACACGCAACTACCCAATTGCTGGCCCGATTCAACAAAAACAAACCATTTCCTTACCTCGAACTTCGCAATTTTCTTACTAAATCGAAGGCGCAACAACTTCTTGCAGCTGTCAAAAAAGAACACTTTATTCTTAAGGAATCAGATTTGTTTACCTTTCTTCAAACCGCAGATTTTATTTCCAGCGATCATTCCCCCCTTCGTGATTTTCGTGCTTTTTTCTCTTCCTCTTCTTTTGTCTCTTATATTACTTCGTTGACTGGGTTGCCTCTTGCATATGAACGCGTCGATATGTCGGGGACTATTTATCGCGATACGCATTACCTGCTCTGCCATGATGACCAGCTTGAAGGACGACGTCTTGCCTATATGTATTATCTTTCTGATCTTAAACGGAGTGATGGTGGCAGATTACACTTGTATACCCAGAAAAAAGGAGCTCCCTCTGCTGTTATAAAGGGGATTCTTCCTCGGTTTAATTCGCTTGTTCTTTTTGAAGTTTCGCCGTTTTCTTTTCACGATGTAGGTGAAGTTACATCAGAAAAAGAGCGTATCGCCATCAGCGGGTGGTTTTATGGCCGACATTAACCCTTCGTATCTTTCTCTTGATGCGCGTGAACACATGAAGCGTTCATTTTTACATGATTATGAGTTTCCTCTCATCGTTATTAATGACCTCTACACGCAAGAACGATATGCTCATTTGCGAGATCTTATTCTTCGCCTCTCGTTTAAGAAAGAAAAATCTCTCCTGAAATATTCGTACGAGCATGCAACAGTCCCTTCATTTCTTTACGCACAGATATTCACTGCAGAAATCCGCGATGTGCTGTCATTTCTTCTTGACAAACCATCTGGCCATGTTGCGATACAGGCTTATCATCTCACGTGGAAAGATTATCGTCTTTTTCATGACGATCTTACTGAACTGCCAGGAATCGATGTTATCTTCGATTTCAGCGATCATTGGCCATCTGATGCTGGAGGTTCAATTGTCTACAGTACCTCAGATGGCGACCGATACCCTCTTCCTACGAAGGGCAACAGCCTTGCGCTTGTGAAACGCCCTGCTTCAGTTCAAAAATGCTTCCAGTATGTCAATCACTATGGGAAAGGATATCATCGGCGCTTTGTTCTCGGCGTACTAAAGAACGATGATACCCTATAGAAACCTTTTTATAGATTCTTTCTGTTTATTCTTAAAAAGAGGGAATTATGAAAAAGGCCCAGGCCGCAATTGAGTATGTCATTCTTATCAGTATTTTGATGGTTTTCCTGATCCCTATCATCGATTACGCACTTAATGAAAGTGTCACGAGTGTTCGTGTTAATCAATTAGAAAATTCCGCCAGACGCATTGCAAAGGCAGTGAACACCGTTTATGCGCTTGGCCCAGGGACGGTTGAGATTGTGACGGTCACCTTCCCTACAGGAATTGAAAGCACTGCTGTTACTGGAAATGAAATTCTTTTGAATGTTACCATCTATGGCAGTTATTCTGATGTTCATTATCCGACAAAGGCAAATGTTTCGGGCTGGTTACCGACGAATCCAGGAACCTATCGTATCGCGATTAAAATGCTAAACAACCTAACAGTTGACGTGAGGCCACGATGAGGAAAGGACAAATCAGTATTGAGATTATGTATGCTGTTGGCGTTATGATCATCATCTTTATTTTGCTCACGGGAATTAGCTTCAATCGCCGCTATGAACTCATTAAACTCGACGATTTTTTGAATAAGAAAAATGAATGTTTGCGCATTTCTGACAGCGTTACAGGCATTCAAGCATCTGGAAATTCTACTATTTCTATCGTAAACATTAAATACTACACAGATGCGTATAGCACAGGCGTTATCCTTGTGAAGGATGCACAAACGACAACACCAACCAGCGTTGAAGCGAGTTGCACATTCCATGGCAACTTGAGCAACCCTTTGCAAACCGTAAATATGAAAGGGCAATACCGGATAAAAAACCGCGAGGGATCTATCTTTTTCGAGAAGGTATAAATCATGCGATCAAAAAGAGGGCAGTTAAGCTATGAATATATTATTGTTATAGGGATGATTCTCGTTCTTTTGATCCCGTTCTTTTACAACCTCTTTATTAGTCTTAGCGGACGAGTCAGCGAATACTTTGCTTCTGAAGCTGTTAATATCATTGCCGACGGAACACAGACGGTTGCCAATCTTGGGCCGAAAAATACGATGCAGGTCAATGTTCGCCTCCAAGGAGCGAAAAGCAATGGTATTGATGGTAAAAATACGGTAAGTATTACTCTAGATTCTGGCGAAGAAGTGTACGCTACTGGAGCGAATAGCGTCTATGCTGGATTGGAAACGTTAACAGGCACAGGATACTTTACTGTGCCGATCGCTACAATTACCGATCCCATTGGTTCTATTGGTGTAGGATCACAGCCTATTATCACGTGTGTTGCTCCTGCAAGTTATGACCCAAAGACAGGAGCAAAATGCCCAAACAGACTTCGGCATAATGATCGACCGTGGAAAATTTATGGAAAAAACTTCAATATGGGCGCTGGAGGGATTGCTATTGCATTAAATGTGGATGGAAATCCCCCGTCAGGAATGTCTGCTTATACCATATCCCCAGATTACATTACGATGATAAGTGCTATTGGTCGACAAGGCATTGCCACTGTTAACATCGCAAATCCGGCCTCGAGTTCCAATCCCGGCACCTCAAAAACGATTACATTTCCGGTTACCCCATAGATTTCAGCACAAAAGATCATATGGTTTTCCATTCACATCACGGACAGGCGGCAATTACTGATTTGTTCGTCGCCATCTCCATTTTTATTATTCTTGTGACCATTACAACGTTGACATGGGATTTGTACAAAATTCGACTGGATAACCGCCTTAGTTATGATGATATGGTCCTGAAGTCATTCCAGATTTCTGATACTCTTGTCAAAAGCTTTGGGTCGCCTGACAACTGGGAAACGAACCCCCAACAAGTACAAACGATTGGTCTCATTGAAACAGAAAAAGTGCTGTCCAAAGCAAAGGTAGACGCGTTTGTCCAGCAACTTAACTACTCCTTTATCAAGGATTTGTTTAACATTAACCTCTATGACTTCTATTTTACTCTTAATGCGCCTAATGGAACTGTTCTCGTGACGAAAGGACTTTCTCCTCAGGGAAAATACAACGTGAACTTAGCCAGAGTCATTGTATACCAGAACCAGCCTACAACGATGGAGTTCTCATTATGGAAGTAATACGAGCAAAAAAAGGGCTTATTTTTTCGCTCGATGCAGCTGTTGCTGTTACTGTCGTCATTATTATGCTCATTAACAGCTCGTATTATTTTAGCACGTCGAATCGCGAATCGGTGTCGCAGTTACAATTAATTAAGATCGGTAATGATATTATGAGGATCCGGCACCTCGATAACACCCTGGAAAATCTTGTCTTGGCGGATATTACAACGCCACCAAGCGAACAATCTGTCATTACCAAGGACCAGTTTAATGTCAGCGCCTATTTGCCTATTAACTACGAGATGAAATTTGTGCTTACTGACATGAAAGAATCGATCGTCAATAGCACGACTAATACTGGTGTAGGCGCCACGTGTGATGCCTCTTCTTGCTGGGGTACGCCTATTGTTGTTAATACGTTGCCAGTAGAAAAAGGCGATTTTATTGTTCGTTTTGCGTACACGTCTGTAGATCCTGATGGTGTCATCACTGCAACGCTTAATGGCGTTACTGTAGAGTTCACCCATAATTCGAGTGCTGCTAAAAGTGGGCTTACTCTGTTCGGTGAATTCTATCCGTTTGCAGAGGGAGTTAATGCCATGACCTTTTCGACCTGGGGGCCTCAGGGTATAGCAACCTATCCTCGACTTCAGTGGTTCCGCGTTGTTGGCTCGTTTGGCTATGCTGCAGAAAACAAAACGGAAGCCATACCAACAGACCGCTTTATTGGCTCAGGTCAACGTGTCTTTTCTGTCGATCAGAATGGCGTCTTTAAAGATTTACATCTTGCGAGGTTTTACATCTGGTTAAAATGAATACAATCTTTAAATCAAAAAAAGGAGTATTTTTGACCTTAGGCATTACGTTTGTAAGCATTCTTGTTCTCACGTTAGCGTCTCTGATCTTACGCAATGCAGAAACCTCTGAAGAACGCATTTCTGAACTCGGTGCTTTTGAGCGCTTCTATGTCACGGATGAGTCTATTCGAGAGACCTACTATTCGATGCTACGGGACATCATGAACTTTACGATTGAAGTGAATGCGACAAATTTGAGCACGGTGAGATTCCGACATGAAATGCCTTATCTAGGAATCCCTGGAAGAGATAAACGACTCACTATGTTTACTAATGCACGTCTCCTTCTTTTTTTACTCTATGGCGGGTTGCTAACGAAAGATTTTGCAGTCAAATCTATCTTCGATGAGATTCGACTTTCTATCAGACCTGCCGGGATCTCTTATGCTTATTATTTCAATGAGGGGAACGGTTCTGGTGGTTTGGGGTCGAATCCTAATAACACCCATGTTGTTTTCATTACGAAGATAAACTATGATCCGAATAAGATCGTACCGAATCTCACGGCTTTGACGTTTATCATGAAATACAACGAATCTCTTCCCGGGTATAACGGAACGATCAACTGGATAACGTATAATGCGGGGCCCTGTTGTCGAACGAATCTTACGTTTGTCTTGCTTGGACCAAACGGATACAAAGTCTCTGACTCCCGCATGGCTTATTTCAAAAATGTCGATGCACAACTCTCTGGACGTATTGAAATCGGAAACTTAACAGGAGCTACTATCCCCGCCTTCTTTATGGGAACTTACGTTAATGATGGTGCCATGATTTTCCTCAATGGGAATAATCAGTTCGATATTGTTGAGACGATTATGACTTTTAATTCGACAGGAGCAAGTGAAAAAGTGAAAGTGTACAGCCAAGATGAGATGAATATCAGCTTCAATGAGTTCGGTCTTTCAAAACAAGGGCCTATTCGTCTTGGATAACTGTAACTATTTGGAAAGTAAGACAAGGGTTAATAAACCATAATAGTAAAAGTTACTCGTATGGATTGGGCGCTGTTCTATAAGATTCTGTTCTTTTCCGGCATTTTTCTCGTTGTAATCTCGCTCTTTTTTCCCGTTGCCGTCTTTTTTACCCTCATTTCCGTTGGTTTGATCTTAATTCTCTTTGCTTTGGCAGAGCAACATCTTCATCATACGAAAGAACATGCTGCAGGTGTAGCGCTCCCTGCTCAACAAATCGTCAAGGAAAAATCAATCCCTCACACTATTTCTCTGCCAACGTCTCGACATCTTTCTCTTTTTTCTTTCCACCATCAGAAAAAATCAACGGAAACCTCTCTTTCATCACGGTCTCCTTCAATCGACACTTCCTTTCTCCATCCGCCAGAAGAAAAAACTCCTTTTGAGCAGACGATTGCGCAGAAGAAACCCTCAGATTTAAATGTCATCATTAAAAGGAAGCCTGAACTTTCTGGACGAGAGGAAAAGATACAGCTTTTGCGCGAATATCTTCGCACTGCGCTTAAGCACAAATATCCTCTTGACAAAATCAAAGAAGCGGGAAGCAAAGGCAACTGGCCTGCAGCGGTATTCGACAAGATACTTGACGAAGAAATCAAACGACGAAAATTTCAACATCTCGGTATCATTGCCGGATTTTTTGTTTTTCTTGTTATTGCTATTATCCTCCTTGCAAAATCCGGGCTCTTTATTTTACCGTATTGGGTTGAATCTCTGCAGTCTGCACCACCGACTGTTTTGATTAGCGCGCTCGGCGTCATCTTACTCTTAATTATTATTTTCACTGTCAAAATAATGAAGATGATGAAGGTGAAAAAGATTGAGTATCGTGTTGAGGAAGAAAAAAATGTCCAAGAGATCCAATCAAAAGTCTTTACTCCTGGCGATTTGAGCTATGAAACTGATCTTGACAAGCTCTACCGCATTTTACGAGAGAAGAAGAAACTAACACTCTCAGAAGTGGCCAGAGGATTTAACATCGATAAATCGCAGGCAGAAGAGTGGGGAAAGATTTTAAAAGAACAAAATTTGATTGATATCTATTATCCAGCTGTTGGGGAGGCAGAATTGGTATGGAAACCATCGAAGAGTACTCAATAACGTCTGACGCATTCCCTATCACTATCCGCATTACTGGCGGTACAGGCATTTCTACAGTCTATAACGTTGTCATGCCCGAACTTGCACCTGCAACAAAGGCCTTAACTGAGAACATCAAGCACAGCCTTGTTCGTGAGGTTACTGTTAGCACGACAGAGATCGTCGATCCGAAGGCCATCAACCAGCTCAAAGAGAAATTCGGTAAACGAGCTGTAGATATCATTAAGACAAAGATGCCTAATATTGCCCAGCCTGTTGTTGATCTTATTGTCAACGTCCTGATTCAGGAAATGCTTGGCTTGGGAAAAATTGAGTATCTCATGTGTGATGAAAATCTCGAAGAAATTGTTATTATTTCGGCAAGGGAGCCTGTTCGCGTGTATCACAAAAAATATGGGTGGCTGGAAACAAATGTTACGCCCGAGAAAGAAGATCAAATTCTTAACTACGCTAATATTATTGGGCGTCGTGTTGGACGACAGATTTCGACATTGAACCCCCTTCTTGATGCGCATCTCATTACGGGAGACCGTGCCAACGCCGTGCTGTTTCCTATTTCAACAAAAGGTCACACAATCACCATTCGAAAGTTTGCCCGCGATCCTTGGACAATGACTGACCTCATCAAAAACAAAACCTGTTCTGTTGACGTTTTTGCGTTGATTTGGCTTTCTGTCCAGTATGAGATGAACGTGCTCATCAGCGGCGGTACTGCGAGCGGTAAAACTTCTTTCCTCAATGTTATTATGCCGTTTATTCCACCAAATCATCGTATTGTCAGCATTGAGGATACACGAGAGTTACAGCTTCCTAAGTTCCTCTACTGGTGTCCCTTGACAATTAGAGAACCAAATCCTGAAGGCAAAGGCGCTGTGACGATGCTTGACTTGCTGATTAACAGCTTGCGTATGCGCCCCGACCGTATCATCCTTGGAGAAATGAGGCGCAAAGATCAGGCAGAAGTTCTTTTTGAAGCGATGCATACTGGTCACAGCGTGTATGCTACTGTGCATGCTGATAGTGTTGCAGAGACGATTGAACGTTTAATCAATCCTCCTATCGAAGTTCCCCGTAATTTACTGACTGGTGTCAACCTGAATGTGGCGATGTTCAGAGACCGACGAAAAGGAGTACGACGTGTGTTCCAGATTGGTGAGTTTATTCCTGCTGTCGATGAAAGCGGGGCAACAGTGAGACCAAACATCTTGTTCCGCTGGAAACCTGCCACTGATGAAATTGTCCAGCATTCTTCGTCTCTTCGTTTATACGAGGAATTAAGCAGACATACAGGCATGAGCTTGGCGCAAATCGACACAGACTTGCTTAAAAAATCAAAGATTCTCGATTGGCTGGTTAAGAATGACATTCGACATGTTGATCAGGTTGGTGAGATTATGGGTCGGTATTATCACGATCCTAAGGCAGTTCTTGATATGGTTGGCTATACAGGCGGAGGGTAATCTTTTTATAGTTCCCTTCTTCGTGTACACTAGACATTCCGTAAAAAAGAGGGTATAATGAAGAAAATTCCATTTGCACTGTTACCGCCGACTGTACTTACCCGTTTTTCAAAACTGTTTTATGGTGTTGCACAGCGATTAGACAAGCGTCTTCCTCAGCTGAGCATTTCGTTGACGCAGGCAGAGGCACCGTATTCTTCTATTGAGTATTTGAGTCTCTGTTTATGCGCCTTGGTCTTCTTCTTCCTTTTTGTCTTTCTTGCCGGGCTTTTCGCCATCCCTTTTGGACTGCCACGATATACCCCTCTTGTTGCAGCACTCTTGCTCTCTGGTTTTGCGTTTCTTCAGCAAATCTCCTACCCTAAGCTGTATCTCAACCGACGAGTTGCTGCAGTAGAAAAAAATCTTCTTCCTGCATTGCAAGATATGCTGGTTCAGCTTGATTCTGGTATCCCGCTGTTCAACATCCTCGTTAACCTTGCAGAAGGTGACTATGGAGAAATTTCTCATGAGTTTGATTTAGCAGTGAAAGAGATTAATGCTGGCCAGTCACAAATTGATGCGCTTGAAGATATCGCCTTAAAAAATCCTTCAGTTTTGTTTCGACGAACGCTTTGGCAGCTTGTCAATGGTATGAAAGAAGGCGCAGATATCTCTTCGTTGCTCAAGGAAGTTATGAAGGCGGTAAGCGATGAACAACTCACCCAAATTCAACGATATGGAAGCCAGCTCAGCCCCCTTGCCCTCTTTTACATGCTGATTGCAATTATCGCCCCCTCTCTTGGTGTCACCTTTATTATTATCCTCTCATCATTTATTAATCTTTCAAGCACAATGACAAAAGTCGTTTTCTATGCTATTCTC
>CAYJLN010000029.1:0-1143 GCA_964371275.1 Candidatus Woesearchaeota archaeon | reverse complement strand
GTCATCACCGTCTTTTTTCAAATTGCCTTTTTAGGCATGATCAAGACCAGGAGGCCGACCCTTCTCGGATAAACCGTGTTTCATCTCCTTTCGTATCTGTATCCCCGGCGAGCACGAAAGAGTTATGAGCAGCTCTTGATGTACTGTGGCATCACGAAGAATCTCGATACCTTTATTGGGACGACAATTCTTGTTGGTTTTGCGATTGCACTTGTCATCACGCTGTTTGTTCGTATTTTTGTGAGCTTTCCTTCCCTCGTTATTTTTCTTGCCGCATTTCTTATTGTCCAGATGACTGTCTATGCCTATCTCGTGCTTACGGCAGACGCAAAGGCTCGCTTTGTTGAGAATATCCTTCCCGATGTTCTCCAGCTGATGGCGGCAAACCTTCGCGCAGGGTTTACTGTTGATCGCGCATTTTTACTTGCCGCCCGTCCAGAGTTCGGACAATTCAAGGATGAGATCAACCGCGTTGGAAAGGAAATAGCAACGGGAAAAACACTCGAGACTGCGATGGGCGAACTTGCTGGCAGATTGCGTTCTGATAAACTGCAAAAAACTGTTCAGCTTATCCTTTCCGGCATTTCTTCTGGAGGCCAGGTTGCCGATCTCCTTCAGAACACTGCCGCTAACTTACGACAGCAGAAGATGATCGATGAACGTATCAGAAGCAATGTGCTTGTTTATGTGATCTTCATTTTTGCCGCTATTGGATTTGGCGGCCCCATGCTATTTGGATTAAGCTCTTTCCTGATTGATGTGATCACGACTATTTTCTCAACGGTTCAGCTTCCAACTGGCACCCTTTCCCAACAGCTACCTGTTTCCTTCTCGCAAATCACTGTTACCCCGCGTTTTGTTACGACGTATACCATCTTATCGATGATTATCACGTCCATTATGGGCTCACTTATTCTCGGACTGATCTCAAAAGGCAAAGAAAAAGAAGGGTTGAAATATATCCCTATATTGCTTGTTCTGACAATCTCGTTATTCTTTTTAGTGAAATTCCTTATCTCGCATCTGCTCTCGGGACTATTTAATTTTTGATTTACGACCAGAAATTATTCGCCTAATAGTTGTATCGGAATCATTAAACCCAAACTCTTTTCCGATGCGGTCTATCGTATGCGCGGCATAAAC
>CAYJLN010000028.1:3765-10019 GCA_964371275.1 Candidatus Woesearchaeota archaeon | reverse complement strand
TAACTGGGAAGAGTTGACGTTTCTGCCGCATTTGAAAAACAAAAAAATCGTCTCTTTACCTATACGAGCTATGCGCATGAGTCGTGTTTGGTGGAGCTTGATGAAGAGCCTATTCATCAGATTAATCAGGATGCCCTCAAGATGGCATTGGAATTGTCTCAGCTGTTGAAACTGCATGTTCCTTCTGTCCTTTGTGTGATGCGTAAAACCATCAGCGATGGATCCGCGATCTCTGGTTTTCAACGCACTGTTCTTGTTGGTCTTGGTGATGATCAGTCATTCATTGAAACACCACGTGGACGCGTACGGATCAAAGATTTGTATTTGGAAGAGGATTCGAGCAAGATCATCTCAAAAACAGAGACTGAATCCCATTATTCCTTATCTCGTCTTGGCATTCCCTTGATTGAGCTGAGCACTCAGCCAGATATTACTGATCCCGAACATGCAAAAGAAACTGCGCAGTATCTGGGTATGGTCTTCCGTAGTTTTCCGTTGACAAAACGAGGATTAGGAACTATCCGCCAGGACATTAACTTAAGCATCAACGGCGGTAGCCGTGTCGAAATTAAAGGGTTCCAAGACCTTCGAAAAATGCCACAGACCATTGAGTACGAAATCAAACGACAACTCGAGATTGTTCAGTCTGGTAAAAAAGTTCAGCCGGAGGTACGAAAAGCACATCCTGATGGCACGACGAGCTTCTTACGACCGATGCCTGGTGCTGCTCGCCTCTACCCAGAGACTGATGCTTCGTTTATTCCTATTACTAAAGAATTACTGAGTTCCCTGAAAATTCCCGAACTACTGGCTGAAAAAATTATTGCTGTCGAAAAGAAATATGGGCTTATTTCTGATGTAGCACGAGAAGTTCTTGATCATCCATTCTTTGAACGTTTTGTTAAAACATTTACTCTTGAGCCGACGTTCATTGCACAGGTCTTGATTGAAACTCCAAAAGAGATTGCTACCCGTGAAAAAATCGATACGACTACTCTTCAAGAAAAAGATTTTTATTTTGTCCTTGAGAACGTTCAAAAAAATACGATTCCTCGGTCTGCTGTCAGTACCATCTTGACACAACTCGCCCAAGGAAAACACGTTGATCTGAATGCGTTCAAGTCTGTTTCTCTTGATGAAGTCGAAGCTTTTATTGACCACCTCATGAAAACAAATAAAGACGTTTCCATGAATGGCTTGATGGGTGACGTCATGAAAAAATACAAGGGAAAAGTTGATGGAAAGACTGTTGCAGACTTATTGAAGAAAAAACTCCGATGAAAGAAAAGTTCTCATTCTGGACAGCAGCCAATATTCTCAGTTTATGCAGAGTACCCTTAGCGATCCTCTTCATCGTTTTTATTCATCATACCTCTCTTGCCCTTACTTTCCTTCTTCTTGCTGCATTAACTGATTTCTTTGATGGCATCCTTGCCCGTCGCTTTGGTGTTAGTACAGGTTATGGCGTTATTGTTGATCCGTTTGCCGATAAATTTTTCGTTGCAGTTGTTGCAGTGACTCTCTTCCTGTCGCATGGGCTTCCTGTTTGGCAGCTTTTCTTGTTTTTGCTGAAAGATATTTTCCTTGCGCCCCTTTTGATTCTATTTTTTGCTTTTGGCGCGCGGAAAAAGATTCTCACGTTCTCACAAGCAAAGCGCTATGGGAAGACTGCAACTGCCTGCCAGTTTTTTACCCTTATTCTCATTTTTCTTTACTCGCCTTTGCAACAACCGCTCCTTTTGATAACGATTTTATTTAATATCGCTGCGATTATTGAATATCTGCATAAATATGGTGAGATCCGTGATCGTTGAGCTTCTGTATCTCATTCTTCCTGGTCTTTTTGCGAATATGGCTCCTGTTTTGGTGAAAAAAATTCCTTTTCTTGATTATCCTGTTGATTTCAACTGCACACTGTATGGTGAACCACTTTTTGGAAAGCATAAAACCTATCGTGGATTTTTCTTTGGCATTCTGTTTGCAATATTTATCATGTGGATTCAACAAATGCTTTATCAGTATTCTTTTTTCCAAGGAATAAGTTTGATGAATTATTCTGCCACTAATATTTGGCTTGTTGGATTCCTTATTGGGTTTGGCGTTCTTTTTGGTGATTTGGTGAAAAGCTTTTTCAAACGCCGATTACGAATTGCTCTAGGAGCTCGCTGGTTTCCGTGGGATCAAGTTGATGGGTTGATTGGAGGGCTCGTGTTCCTGAGCCTTGTGTATTTTCCTGGGTGGACTGCTGTTGCGTATTTGATTCTACTTGTCATCATTCTTCATACTGTACTGAATCGTTTGGGCTATCTTCTTGGTTTAAAGAAGGTCTGGTGGTAACCTTTATATAGCAACTCCCGCTTTCTGACATTATGCTTCGTACGCATACGTGTGGAGAATTAACGGCAAAAGAAGAGGGAAAATCAGTTGTTCTCTGCGGTTGGGTGCATACATTACGCATTACTGGAAAGATTTCCTTCTTATTGTTACGTGATCGAACGGGAATTACACAAGTTTTTGTTGATAAGGCATTAACGGAACAGATACGACATCTCAAAAATGAATCCGTTGTTCTTGTCCATGGCGTTGTCAATAAAAGACCTGCAAACCAGGTGAATAAAGATTTATCAACGGGGACTATTGAAGTTGCAGCAAAGAAAATCGATGTCCTCAACTCCGCAGAACCATTACCTATTGATCTTGAAGAGAAGACAACAACCTCCTTAGACAAGCGTTTAGATTATCGATTCCTTGATCTCAGACGCGAGCAGGTGAAAAACATTTTTACTGTTCGCTCAAAAATCTATCGCGCGACTGTTGAATTCCTTGATACGAATGGATTTGTTGCGATTCAAAGTCCAAAATTAACTGCCTCTGGCGTCGAGTCTGGTGCTGAAGAATTCAAGATTCCCTACTTTGGAAAGACTGCTTCCTTAGCACAATCACCACAAATTTACAAGCAAATGTTTGTTGTCTCTGGATTAGAGAAAGTCTATGAGATTGGTCCGATCTTCCGTGCGGAGAAGTCGCATACAACGAGGCACGTAACAGAATTCACTGGTATTGATCTTGAAATGGGGTTTATTACTGATGAACATGATGTGATGGATCTTGTTGAGCAGTATTTGGTTTCCTTATTAAAATCGATTAAAACGTCTTGTGATGACTCGTTAAAGGTTCTTGGTGCTACGATAACTATTCCGAAAAAGATTCCTCGTCTTTCCCTCATCGACTTGCGAAAGATCCTCAAAGAAAATGACAAGAACCTCCCTGAACATGAAGATCCTGATGCAGAAGCTGAAAAGATTATTGGTGAGTATGTACAGAAAAAATATGATTCTGAATTTGTCTTTGTTCTTGACTATCCGTGGGAAAAACGACCGTTTTACCATATGCGCCCTGAAAAAAATAAGAAAGTGACGAAGTCATTCGATCTGCTCTATAAAGGCGTTGAAATTGGGACTGGTGCACAGCGAGAACATCGCTTAGAGATTTTGGAAGAACAGGCGAAGGAAAAAGGGATTGATTTGAAAAAGATGCCGTTTTATCGCGATATCTTTCGTTTCGGTTGTCCTGTGCACGGAGGCGTGGGTTTGGGTTTGGATAGAATAGTGCAACAAATACTGAACTTATCAAATATAAGAGAAGCAATACTTCTACCGAGAGATCCTGAACGATTGACTCCGTAAATGGCAGACGCTGAATGTCAACGAATTCTTGAACTGCTCCAGAAGCATAAGATCTCCTACGAATTGTTCGAGCATGAACCGACGCCCACGTCTGCAGATGCTGCCCGCGTCCGAGGAACGCCGTTGCATGAAGGCGCGAAGGCGATGGTATTACGAAGCAAAGGAACATTTGTGATGTGCGTGCTTCCCGGCGACAAAAAGATTGATTTAGAAAAGATGCGCATGATTCTCGGAACGAAACGCTTGAGCTTTGCGACGCCTGATGAAGTGCTAAAGGTGACGGGGTGTGTAATCGGAAGCGTTCCTCCGTTCGGGAATTTGTTCGGGATTCTTGTCTATATTGATCGTCATTTGGTGCGCAATGAATATCTTTCCTTCAACGTCGGGTTGACCACCAAAAGCATTCGTATGAAGAAAGAAGATTACTTACAAGTTGTTCCTGCCATTGTTGAAGAATTTGCAGAGTAAGACTTTTTACTTTTTCAATAACGCCGAAAGGTTTACAAGAATATGCGCGAAAGATTAATAAACAACTCTCTTATTGTTTGCGTATGGCAATGAAGGATGTTACTAATAAAAAATGGGATCCTGTGACTATCTTGATAATTGTTATTTTAACTCTGTTAGTTATTTGGTTTATTACAATGGTGATTGGATAATATGACAACTGTTGGAAAAATCTTGTATTGGACATTTGCCCTGTTCCTTCTTTATTTAATCTTTGAACTGATGCGCAAAATTTTAGGAGGTAGTTTGGGTTTTGAAGAATTAGTTATCGGTTTGTTAATCACTAACCTGGGCTATTCTTTTTCTACAAGTAAACGACTTTCTGAGCATCTCGGATGGCATCAAGGAAAAGGAAGTCTTCATTGACGCATTAGCCCTATTTAAAAATTGTCTTGAATAGAAAAAAACGTCGTTTAAAGGTATAATGAGCGAAAAAGATTAACGACACAAACTGTTTAACTATTGTCTCTTGTATTTTGTCTATTGTTTTTCTCTGCCCAATGAATGAGGGGGTGAAGAGCTTCTAATAGTTTCTTCCCATTCTTTGTAAGAGAATATTCTACGCGTGGAGGCACTTCGCTGAATGAACGGCGCGTGATGACTCCCTCTTTTTCCAATTCTCTTAATCGCGCAGTAATTGTTTTGGCAGTAGCGCCTTCCAATCGTTCTCGAAGGTTATTGAAGCGCACGTTGCAAAAGTTCCCAATGGTGATAACAATCGAGATCGTCCACTTCTTGCTTAAGAATTCTGAAGCAGTCTCCAGCGGTCGAGGACAGTACCCCTTCACCGACTTCATTTTACAACACGCGATATCCGTTTGGATATCATTATTAGTTTCCATTGTTAAACTACCTTCTTTAAATAGCACTTCATACTCCATAATATATACTAAGTATCTTATATAAACCTTTGGAGGTGAATTCTTATGGCAAAGAAAAGTCCCTGTTGCGATGGAGGTGTCTGCCCTGCATGTACCTGCTGCATCTGCGTTTGTGTAGAAAAATTATCTCCTTCCGCAAAGGAAGCTCTGAGGAAGATTCTTGAATGAAAAGCCTCAAGAATACTGTCGTAGCGGAAAGTGGTTCGTTCACTGGTAGTTTGTTCAGTGCATTCTGCCCCGCTTGCGTACCAGTCATAGGAACCTTTTTGACAGCAATAGGGCTGGGTGCATTAGTGAATTTCAAATTGTTAAGCATTCTTACTCTTGTGTTTTTAATTATTGGCATGATTGGTTTGTTTCTGAACTTCCGTTATCATAAAAATGGTATTTTTCTCGCTATAGGCATGCTGGCTTCAACTGCAGTCTATGCTGGAAGGTATAACACAAACTTTACTCCTTTGATCTATCTTGGTGCGGTTATCCTCATTGGTAACGCGGTCTTTGATTACAGGACTCTGAAGATCTGTAAAAAATGCACTGTCAAAAAATGATCTTATATGGTAAAAAACGTAAAAAGAAATGGTGAAGAAACATACAAATGTGAAGAATGCGGCTTCTTCTATAAAGAAAAACAATGGGCACAAAAGTGCGAAGAATGGTGCAAAACGCATCATAGTTGTAATACAGACATCACCAAACAAGCGGTCTCTGAATGAATCTGTAAAAAGCAATCTTTATAAGGAACTTATTGTACATTCTTGTATGATATTTCGAAGTGATTATCGGAATTAGCGGCACGTTTTCTGTAGTTCGTAAAGTATTTAACTGGGTGGCGTTGGAGGTTGAGTAGCATGACTTTTCTTTCAGTGAACGAGGCATTGACTAAAGGATCAGGAACGGTTAAGCTCCATGGCTGGGTGTATCGTGAACGCGGTTCAAATGCGAAGAAATTTATTGTTTTGCGCGATTCCTCTGAAGTTATTCAATGCGTTTTCAGCAAGGATGATTTTTCTGAAGATGACTGGAAAACGATCGACAAATTGTCTGTAGAAAGTTCTCTTGAATTAGAAGGGGATCTCAAAAAAGATGAGCGTGCACCGACGGGCTACGAGCTCCATGCCAAAAAATTCACTGTTCTACAAATCGCCAATAAATTCCCCATCACTGAGCATCAAAGCCC
>CAYJLN010000028.1:0-3665 GCA_964371275.1 Candidatus Woesearchaeota archaeon | reverse complement strand
AATTCACTGTTCTACAAATCGCCAATAAATTCCCCATCACTGAGCATCAAAGCCCAGAATTTCTCATGGATATGCGCCATCTCTGGATTCGATCCAGGAAACTTAGCGCAGTCATGAAAGTTCGTGCTACGGTAATGAAGGCCTTTAGAGAATTCTATAATACTCGCGGGTATTATGAAATGGCGCCCCCTATCTTTACGCCAAATGCTTGTGAAGGTGGATCGACGCTCTTTGAAGTCAAATACTATAAGAAAAAGGTTTATTTGACCCAGAGCTGGCAGTTGTATGCTGAGGCAGCGATCTTTGCCTTAGAAAAACTCTTCTGCATTAGCCCTTGTTTTCGCTCTGAAAAATCCAAGACCTCTCGTCATCTCAGTGAGTTCTGGATGGCTGAGATGGAAGCAGCGTGGATTGATTTTGATTCGTTAACAAAAAGCGCTGAAGAGTGCATTAGCCATATTATTCAAACTGTTGTGAAGAACAATGAAGCAGAATTAAAGATTCTTGGTCAGGATATTGAGAAACTCAAGAAGATCAACGCACCCTTCTATCGCATGAAATACGCTGATGTGCTGAAACTGTTGAAAGAAAAAGAAAAATTAGACATTCCGTTCGGCAAAGACTTGAGAACGATTGAGGAAGATCTCGTGATGAAGTATTTCGACAAGCCTCTTATTGTCACGAACTATCCAAAGGAGATCATGGCCTTCTATAAAGCGCGAGATCCAAAAGACCCGGAGACGTGCTTATGCTTCGACATGCTCGCTCCTGAAGGATATGGCGAGCTCATTGGTGGTTCTCAGCGAGATTTAGACATTGACGAATTGAAAAAAGCACTGAAGAAAGAAGGCGAGAAAATCGAGAACTATGAGTGGTATCTTGATACGAGACGCTATGGCAGCGTTCCGCATGGCGGCTATGGGATGGGTGTCGAACGGGTTGTCAACTGGCTCTGTAAGCTGGACAACATTAAGGATGCAATTCCGTTCCCACGAACGATGCTGAGATATACACCGTAATGTCGAAATCTTTAAATAACAGATCGACAGCACCACACCAGAGTGGAGTATACGAATGGAGATTGAAGAGTATCTAAAGCAAAAGCGCGCTCTTGAGGCGAAGAAACAGCTTCTTGAAGCAAAAACAACGCTCAAAGAAACACTCAAAAAAGAAAAACCTGCTGAGAAAAGAACAGCATTTTCTGACGATGAGCCTGAAGAGCATGAGAGGCATCATGTTTCATCAGAACCGTCATTAAAACCGTGGATGCTCTGGGATATTCTTATTATTCTTATTATGGTTACTCTCTTTATTACGTCCTATTTCTTCCCTCGTTATGACGAGAAGTACATTGAAAATCTAGTGAACGGCAAACTTGGCGAGATGACATTGACAGAAACGTTGAAAGCAGTTGCACAAATGGAAAAAACGCCTGTTCAACAAGAGACTGGAGACGAAACAGACGCTGAAGATGACACTACGAAAGAAGAGAACATTAAAGAACCTCTGCCTGGGCCAGAATTTACCGTTCTTCTTGAAGATTCTACTCTCGGTACTTTTGACAAGCACGGTAAAGTGAATAACGAGATCCTTGTCATTGAAGGCAGTAATTACTACAAAGAGTTTTCATTTATCCTTCAAAGTGAAGAGTCCGTCAGAACAAAATGCTTTATTGATCGCACGACCACGATTGACACTGACTATGACGGCACACCTGATATCACTGAACCTGATGATAACTATGTCGTCATTGAATTAAATCCTGGACAGCGTGAAGAGATTCCTGATACGATCCCTGGTGAAGTAAAAAGCGGCACATACACAGGAACAGGGCTGCTTGTTGGCGAGTATGTCGCAGAATGTTTCTTCTGCCTTGATGAAGATTGTAATCAAATTGAAGAAGACGGAGAAGAAAAACACACTGCGCAATTAAAAGTCAACATGAATCCGCTACCCATTTAGTTTTTACGATATTTTTTCGTACTTTTCTTTAAGATCATCTTCTATACGTTCATAATCACCGTGATCTGACTTTTCTTTCAGATCATTGTAGGTACCTTTTATGAATGTATAACTATGTTTCCCAACGATCGACATTGTTTCTATCGTATCTCTCGTGTACAAGACGAGCCCGAGCAGAATAAGTGCAATAATAACCCAGGTGACTATTTTCATTCTTTTTGTTATGTGATTGATTTATTTAAGGATTTTGATAGCGATGAAGAACCATAATCTATATAAAAACCCTATCGATTGGTGGCTTTATGGATACAGACCTAGCGGAATGTGCCGTTCAGTTTCTTCGCGATCTTGGGGCGAGCTACGCTGAAGCGCGGCTGGAAAACAGCAATGTGCGCGGTTTTATGCTGAAAAATGGGGTCCCCCAGATCTCTGCCTTTGATACCGTACTGGGAATGGGGGTCCGTTTCCTTCATAAAGGAGCCATGGGCTTCGTGAGCACCAACCGGCTTGATAAAACGACAGTTAAACAGGTTCTCGAGCGTTCATTCAGGAACACGCAGCATGCCGGGCGCATCAAAGAGGATATTGTGTTCTCTGAGGAACCTGCACATACTGATCATTTTGCCGTGAAAGAAAAGATTCCTCTTCAGCAGATCGAACTTTCTGAAAAGCTTGCGCTCTTTATGGATGCTGACAAGGCCATTCGCGGCGAAAAAGGCGTCAAGATTGTGGGAAATTTTCTTGCCTACAATGAAGAGCTTGTTCATGAATATTATGTCAACTCTGACGGCTCGAAAATGGAAGCGATGATCCCCAAACCGAGTTTCTATTATTTTACGACTATTTCAGTCAATGGCAAGACAATGCAGCGCTACTGGCCGTATGGAGCGAGTGGCGGGTATGAATGGGTCAAGACATGGGACCCGGTCAATCTGTTAGTTCGAGAAGTACAATCGATGAAACTCATGTTGAGCAAAGGAAAGAAGCTGAAGAAAGGCGAACTCGATATCGTGACTGGTCCTCAGGTGACAGGCATTATGTGCCATGAGTCTGTCGGACATCCATGTGAAGCAGACCGTATTCTTGGACGCGAAGCTGCTCAGGCAGGAGAGTCTTTTATTGACAAACGATCGACAGGCATGACGATTGGAAGTGAAGTCGTTACTGTTGTTGATGATCCGACTGTTGATGGCGGCTATGGATCCTATCGCTATGACAATGAAGGAGTGAAAGCACGACGAAAATTGCTCTATAAGAATGGAGTTATTACTGAATTCCTCCATAACCGAGAAACTGCAGCGACGCTAGGATTGAAAAGCAATGGATCAGCACGCGCATCTGCGTATAATCGCGAACCTCTTGTTCGTATGTCCAATACGTTCCTTCTTCCTGGAGACCATACCGAAGAAGAACTGATTGAAGGCGTGAAGTATGGCATCTACATGAAAAACTTCATGGAATGGAATATTGACGACAAGCGATTGAATCAGAAATATACGGGAGCTGAATGTTATCTGATTGAAAATGGAAAACTTACTGATCCTGTGTACCAACCTGTGTTAGAGATTACGACGCCTGTTTTATGGAAAAGCGTTGATGCCGCCGCCAAGAATCTTGAGTTTCATGCAGGAAATTGCGGAAAAGGAGCTCCAATGCAAGCGATTCCCGCATCACTTGGTGGTCCTTCCATGAGATTACGAAAG
>CAYJLN010000027.1:676-10524 GCA_964371275.1 Candidatus Woesearchaeota archaeon | reverse complement strand
TTTGTGGAGTCGTAATGCCATCTCAAAATCTTCAGTAAGATTATCGACATCAAAACCACCAACATGACGCAATAAAGATGTTCGATAGACACTCAAAACACCTGGAGTGATAAAGAGTACGTTGATCTTTGCAAGAAGCTTGCGCACAAAAGCGGACATGATATATTCGAACCATTGAAGACGTTCCAAAAAAGTATGAGGTTGATAAACTTTAATGGAACAAATCGATGCACCAACGCGAGGATCAAGAAAAGATTGAACAACGAGGCGAAGAGACTCAGGATCAACGATGCTGTCGGCATCAACGCAAGAAAACAGATGACCTTTCGCAAGAGCAAGTGCAGAATTAAGCGCTGCTGCTTTGCCTTCATTCTTTTGCTTCACAAGAAGACGGACATGGTTGTAGCGACGAACAACCTCAGCCGTATTATCTGTGCTCCCATCGTCGACGACGACAATCTCCAACAGCTTAGAAGGGTAATTCAAACGAAAAAGCGAATCCAATGTTTCTGCGATAGTTGGTGCTTCATTATGGACGGGAACGGCGATGGTGACTGAAGGGAAATAAGGGCGTTTTGACGACTTATCAGGGAAAATGAGGACTTGAAACCAAAATAAAGCGAGAAACAATGACAAGTAGGAAACGACTATGAGGAAATATTCCATACAGAAAAAAAGAGGAGTATGTTTTTAAACCTTATTATGGGGGTCTCCGGAAGGATCAGACGGTTGTAAAGATACGGACGATTCATCATTTGAAGATACAGGCACTTGTTGTGCAGCGGTTTGGGATGACAGAAGTTGGGTAATCTTGGTGAATTCTTCTTTAACTTTCTCTTCAGCAACATCAAAATAATCATAAAATTTAGGGGTTACCTTAAGCAAGCGCGTACGTCCGCTTTTTTCAGCAGTAATTAAGCCCGATTCTTTAAGGAGATGAATGTGGTCATAAGCCTTGTTTCCGCGAATTTTGATGACGTCACTTTGAATCGCCGGATTTTTATAAGCAATCACGGCGAGGGTTTTTGTAGTAGGATTGTCAAACTCGCTGCTTGAAACAAGTTTATTCGCAAGATGACCGTAATCTTTTTTGATGTTCATTTTGTAGCGGGAATCCTCAACAACAATGCTAAGGGAACTGTCCCGCTGCTCATAGTCCTGTTTAAGCGCATCAAGAATTTCTTTGACATAGCCAACGCTCGCGATACTACAGGCATGAGAGATTTCATCAGCAGTCATGAAGCGTCCAGTAGTAAAAAGAACAGCTTCGATTTTATTGAGATCATGACGATCAAGCATAAAAGAAAAAAGGAAGCGCGATTTATAAAGGTTTTTAGGATAATGCAAACCGCAAGAAAGCAGCAACCCCACAAACGTCTCTAAACTGCTGGCCTTCCATCGTATGGATGCTAATTATTTTTATAGTCGCGCCAATTTCAATAGCCCGTGCCTCAAGCTCATCAAAAATCTTTGTATCGAGGGATTCGCTCAAGAGAAGAGTATCAACGGCGCCATAATCAAGTGCCTTACGCACATTATCAGCACCATATGCGAGGAGACCTGACTCTTTTCCAAGAAAGGTGAAAAACTTTTCAAGAATTTTCTTTTCCTCAATGATAACTTCTTCAGCAAGAAGGTCTCTACTCTTTTCAACAAGGTAATGTAATCCTGACTCGTCAGTATAGGTCAAATCTTGAACGGCAATAATTTTCCGTTTGATTTCGTCATTAAGGTACTCCTTGAATTCTTCTTTCGTCGGCCCTGGACCTCCAATGAGGATCCCTTTCAGCTTGTTTTTTACAGGCAGAAATTCTTTATTGCACACTTCACTGATACGTTTGTAGAACTCGATAGCCATGCCCTCACGAATGCGCTCGAAACGCTGTGCACTTTGCCCGCCAGCTTTAAACTTGCCTGGAACTCCAGAGGTCATATGCTCAACCATCGTAATATTGCTTCCTTTCAAGAAGCCAATGCTTGCTTCGCGCCTGTCCATTACCACGAGACCATAAACCCACTTATCTTCCATTAAATCGCGCAAAACATCGAGGACAAAGGTCTGGTCGCAACGATAAATACGAGTCTTAATCGGATCAGGAGGCTCTATGGAAAATAATTGAAGGTCAACTTTACCTTCCTGAGCAGAAATGTTTCCGGCAAAAAGAGCGAGTCCATTCTCTGGTGTTTTTTTAAAAAGACGAAGATGGCGAATGCATTTTTCCAAACTGTCAATCACATTCGATCGTGTTTTTGCATCTTTGATGTTCTTTGCAGTGCCTTGTTCTTCTTGGTGATGTACAATGTTCTTATTCATTTCGTAGTCTGCTGGAATATAGACGCTGACGAGCTCAGTGTGTCTGCCTCTAATTTTTTCAATGCCGCGAATAAATTTCTTAAGTTCGTAATGCGTAGTCATGGAAATGAAACACTAAATGCTCCTTCATTCAACTGTTTTGATTTGCAAACAGCTCGTAAATCAGGCAAGGCATCCTTCAAAAGAGTTGTAGTGTTTTTATCAATGGTAAGAATGACCTCTGAGTTGAGCGGCTTTGAATGGTCTGTCTTGTACTTACGAACGGCATTGACAATATGAACAAACGCGTCACCGATGTTGTCCATTTGGTTACTGATGTATTTATGATCTACAGAAGGCCATGAAGAAAGATGGATACTTTTTAATTTTTCATGACGATTAAACAGATAAGAATAAATTTCTTCCGTAATGTGCGGTAAAAACGGGGCAAAAAGCTTGAGTTGTATAAGGAGAGCATGATAGAGGGTGTACTTTGCAGAAGATTGTGTCTCACCACTGCGGTCATTATACAAGCGGTCTTTAATGATTTCAAGATAATGGTCACAAAAGGTGTTCCAGAAAAAGTTCTCAGTTTCTTTACGAGCAATGCTGTATTCGTACTGATCAAACGCTTCAGTGCATCGTTGAACAAGACGATAAAGTTTACTCAACAGCCAAGAGTCAATGACTTCCAGTTTTTTTGGTCTTTTGCTGTTGTAATGAACAAAGTGAGGTAAGACAAAGCGAGAAGCATTCCATAGTTTAACAAGGAGGCGTTGTGCGGTTTTAAGATCTTTATCATGGTAACTAAAATCGTCTCCAAGCTTACTTCCTGCAGCCCAAAAGCGAATTGCATCGGCCCCATACGAGGAAAAGATTGCTTGGGGATTGACAACATTTCCTTTACTCTTGCTCATTTTTTCTCCATGAGGATCGAGAACATTACCGCTCATCATAATAGATGTCCAAGGAACAGTTTTATGATGATAGAGTGATTTAACAATCGTATAGAAACACCACGTACGAATTATTTCGTGTGCTTGCAGGCGAACACTCATGGGGAATCGTTTAAGAAATGCTTTTTCATCAGTAATCCATTGAAGAGCAATCTGTGGTGTTAAGCTCGATGTTGCCCAGGTGTCCATCACATCTTGTTCAGGAATAAAATCAGAGCTACCGCATTCACATTTTTTCTTGGGGCGATCGTTCAACGGATCAACAGGAAGATCCCTTGTATCAGCAAGAATAGTTTCAGAACAGCGTCGACAAGTCCATAAAGGAAAAGGGACACCAAAGAAACGTTGCCGAGAAATACACCAATCCCATTGTAAATTCTGAACCCAATGAACATAACGAACCTTCATGTGCTCAGGATGCCACGCAATCTTGTCAGCAGCATCAATAAGTTCTTGTTTGTGGTCTAATACTTTGATGAACCACTGTCCTGTCTTAAGAAATTCTATTTCTGTACCGCAACGTTCATGAACATTAACCGGATGTGTAATGGATCGCTGCTGGAGAAGATGTCTTTGTGCGCGAAGATCATCAAGAATCTTTGTCCGTGCCTCAAGAAGAGAAAGTCCTTTGTAAAGTCCAGCGGTTTCATTTAACGTGCCATTGCGCGCGATAATAACACGAAGTGGAAGTTTATGGGTATACCACCATTCAACATCTGATTTATCACCAAACGTGCAAACCATCAAGATACCCGTACCTTTTTCAGGATCAACTTTTTTATCTGACAAAATAGGAACTTCATAATTGAAAAGGGGGACAGTAGCAAATTTCCCATCAAATTTCTTATATCTAGCATCATCAGGATGGTACATTAACGCAACACATGCTGGGAGAAGTTCTGGTCTAGTTGTACTAATCGTTACGTCTTTGTGATCAACAGTAAAACGGATATCATTAAAAAAAGAAGATTTCTCGACATTGTCAAATTCCGCTTGAGCAATAGCTGTTTGACAAGTAGGGCACCATGTGACTGGAGCCTCTTCGCGGTAAATTTTTCCTTGATGATACAGTTCAATGAAGGAACGTTGCGAAGTAGCAATAGAATGCGGGCTGATAGTAGAATAACTGGAAGCAAAATCAGCGCTCATTCCAAGGCTAATCCAATCTTGGGCAAATGATGGTTTAATTGTCGCTAAAGTTTTATTACAAAGAGCAATAAAGGCTGAACGTTCCATTCGAGAAAGACGAACGTTGTTCATTTTTTCAACAAGGCGTTCCGTAGGTAATCCATTGTCATCAGTCCCAAAGGGATAAAACACATTCTCGCCTTTCATGCGGTGATAGCGCGCGATATAATCGCCTTGACTATAGCTAAAGGCATGCCCCATATGCATCTGACCAGAAAGTGTTGGGGGTGGTGTATCAATAGAAAAATTTTTTTTCTTGCTTTTGCGGTCAAAAGCATAAATTTTGTGTTCCTGCCAGTACATTTGCCATTTTTTTTCAATAGTTTGAGGATGATAATGGGAAGGAAGCTCCATAATACATTTGCCGTAAACTTTGTTTATATAGGTTTCTTTTAAAGATTGAGCAAAACCTTTAAATAAGTACAAGAGGAGAAAGAAGATGTTCGGGTCTGTAGCTCAGCCTGGGAGAGCGCACCGCTGAAGCCGGTGATGTCGCTGGTTCAAATCCGGCCAGGCCCATTTTTATTTTCATAAGAAAGATTTATTAATCATCTAAAGTATTCAAATCGCAATGAAACAAGCAGGTCTCA
Organism: Candidatus Woesearchaeota archaeon; assembly: GCA_964371275.1. Taxonomy (GTDB): domain Archaea; phylum Nanobdellota; class Nanobdellia; order SCGC-AAA011-G17; family UBA489; genus CAYJLN01. The sequence goes on along the minus strand of CAYJLN010000027.1, from coordinate 5,497 downwards.
AGAAAAAGAGGGGTGCAGTAGAGCTCTCCATGACAACCATTGTTGTCGTCGTTATCGGTATCACGCTTCTTACTCTCGGGTTGCGCTGGGTGTATAACATTTTTGGCGGTCTCGAGTCACAACGACAAAAACTGATCGAAGCAACAGAGGAGCAAATCAGACAAACGTTCGGAGAAAGCGACAAACCTCTTAATCTCCTGACAAGCTCAATCACCGTTGAACAGGGAAGCTCGTATGATCTCGGCGTAGGGTTGAAAAACACCTATGGAGAACCGCACGAGTTCACGTACAAAGTCACCGCAACAGACATCCCTGCGTCAGTAACAAATGTGCAAGTACTGAGCTGGTATAGGTGGGACAAATCCCAGATTTACTTAGAATCGGGGGAGATTTATGTCGATACCGTTTCTATTGACCCAGTCAAAGCGCCATTGGGCGTCTATAAACTAAGACTTGAGCTCACCTGTATGGACTGCGGAACGAATAAGGTAAACTACGCGCCATTAACGATGCGTGTTGCCTAAAGACTTCTGATAAGGTTTTTATATAATGGAACAAGAGGTTTCGTATGGTCTTAAAAGTCTTCAACACACTAACAAAGAAAAAGGAGATTTTCAAGCCGCGAAAAAAAGGAAAAATTGATATGTTTGTGTGTGGACCGACAGTCTACAATTATATCCATATTGGTAATGCAAAAACGTTTGCACAGTTCGACATCATCGTCAATTATCTACGCTCAAAAAAATACGAAGTGAAGTATATCCAGAATATTACGGATATCGACGACAAGATCATTATCAAAGCAAAAGAAATGAGAAGATCAGCAAAAGAAGTTGCTGAAGAGTTCTATACGGCGTTTAAGGAAGATATGGGTCGTATAGAAGCAACATCCGTCTCGAAATACGTCAAAGCAACAGACCATATCAAAGAGATCATCTCTCAAGTGCAGCGACTGATAGAAAACGGAATAGGTTACAAAACAAGCGACGGCATCTATTTCGATCTCAAGAAAGATCCTGAATATGGAAAATTATCAGGAAGAACAGTCGAAGGTGCAGAAGATGCCACATCCCGGATTGATGCGGGCACGGAAAAACGCAACAAAGGAGATTTCTGTCTCTGGAAATTTGAAAAACCAGGCGAACCATCATGGGATGCACCATTCGGAAAAGGACGACCTGGATGGCATATTGAAGATACAGCCATTACCGAGCATTTCTTTGGTCAGCAGTATGATATTCATGGAGGTGCAAGCGACCTCATCTTTCCGCACCATGAAGCAGAAATCGCGCAGATGGAATCTCTCTCAGGCAAAAAACCATTTGTTAAGTATTGGTTGCATGCAGGGTTTCTTGATATGGATCAAGAAAAAATGTCTAAGTCAAAAGGAAATTTTATCACTCTACGCGACCTCTTAAAAAAACACGATCCTCGAGTAATCCGTTTCTTTTATGCTTCCTCTCACTACCGGGCACGACTAAACTTTTCAGAAGAGCTACTCAAACAGGCAAAGCAAGGGCTAGAGCGCATTAATGATTGTATCGCCAATCTTAACAAAAAAGACAATGAGGCACTGATAGCAAAAACAAAGAAGTGGTTTTACCGGGCAATGGACGATGATTTCAATACACCAGTAGCATTTTCCACCCTTTTCGATTGTATCAGTAAGCTCAACAAGGAAGGTTCCGGGGGAAAGAAGACAAAGGAATTCTTCAAGGAAGTTAATACTATTTTCAAGATCTGTACGTTTGAAACAGTAATTCCAAAAAAAATAAAAGAGTTAGCTGAAGAACGGTTAAAAGCACGACAGCAAAAAGACTGGAAGCGATCAGACCTGCTACGTAAGGAAATTGAAAGGCAAGGGTATCTCATTGAAGACACAACTACTAGATATCGAATCAAGAAATGAAAACAATCAACAAAGTGCAAGCAGTTATCTATGCACTGAAAGACAAGAAGCCGTATTTCTTAGTCATGCATAGGGTGTTGCATTGGAAAGGATGGGAGTTCGTTAAAGGAACACCAGAAAAAGGGGAGACACCTCGTCAAACAATTCTGCGCGAGATACGAGAGGAAACCAGGCTGAAAGACGTAAAAACCATGAAATGGTGGAAACGAAGCATCTCTTTTACGAGCAATGGTCAAAAATACAGGATTTCACATGTATTCCTCATAAAAGTAAACCAGCTGAAGCCTGTTGTCATCAAGCAACGCGTTCAAGAACACGACGGATATCTGTGGGTGTCGAAAGAAAAGGCCCTGAAGTTGTTAACCTATAAAAACGCAAAAGAACTGCTCAAAAACCTTCACAGAAACCTTTTTAAATAAAGTTCCTGCCTTTTCTAAACCACACGAAAAATGCCCACTATTTTTGACAGTAAACCAGGCGAAATTGTAGAAAAGGCAGCAGAAGAGCTCAAAAAAGAGATTATTATGCCTGAATGGGCAAAATTCGTGAAAACGGGGATCGCAAAGAAATACCCGCCAGCCCAAGCAGACTGGTATTTTAAGCGCGCAGCATCAATTCTGCGAAAAGTATACCTATATGGTCCAATAGGAACGAGCAAGTTACGGACAAAATATGGGTCAAAAAAAGATCGCGGTCATGCACGAGAACGCTACAAGCGTGCCGCAGGAAAGATTATCAGAAATATACTACAGCAATTAGAAAAAAAAGGGTTTATCAAGCAAGGGCAAAAAGGTGTTCACAAGGGAAGGATAGTTACACCAAAAGGAAGGAGTTTCCTCGATAAAATAAACAAACATGGATCAAGAAAACCTACGGAACAAAAGACTGGAGGAGCTCCAGGAGCATCTAAAGAGACAGCAAGAGCTCCAACGGCAGATTAGTATTATTGAATCAATCGCAAAACAAGTGATGACAAAAGAAGCAATCACGCGGTACGGAAACCTTAAGTCCGCGCATCCTGAAAAAGCGATTCAGGCGATAACGATTATTGCCCAAGCAGTCCAATCTGGGCAGATGAAAGAAAAAATAACAGATGAACAATTAAAAAGAATCCTGCTGCAATTACAGAAACCGAGAAAAGAAACGAAAATAAAACGAGCATAATAATGGCACGCGTAAAAAGCAAGACAAAAAAACTACGATTGGTAAAAAAACAAGGGCAAACAAAATGGGCGCCCTTTTGGACAGTCCCAAAAATCTACGGAAAAGGACGAAGAGTCCATCCGGGAAGGCATACCGCAGTTAAAAGATCATGGAGAAGGACAAGGATTAAGGCGTAACCATGGTTGAAGAACGTATCTACACAATTAATCTGCGAAAAGAATTTAGAAAAACAAGAAGGTACAAGAAGCTGAAGGTAGCAGTTCGTGCAGCACGGGAGTTCATGCAGCATCATCTAAAATCAGAAAACGTGCGGATGGGGCCATACTTAAACAAAAAACTTCATGAACGGGGGAGAGAAAACCCACCACCACGAATACAGGTAAAGGCCTGGCAAGAAAAAGACGCATGGAATGTAGAGTGGGTTGGAGCGCCAGTTGAGGAACTAGAAGAAGGAAAAGATAAAATGAAGAAAATACCAGAAATTAAAGAAACGATAAAAGATCAGAAAACAAAGCAGGAACAACTGAAAGAAGAAGTATTAACGCATGAAAAAAATGAAAAAATCGCAAAGGCGGCAAAGCCTTGGCCAGTAATGCATGAAACCGCATTTGATACGCAGAAAACAGGACGAGCAGCACCGCACAAAAGTCAACGACCGAAGATTGAAAAGGAAAAATAACGGGTTCTAAAAGCAAAGATTCTTAAGAGTATATTTATCAGTAGGCGCTATGGACGAGAATTTACCCTTCGAACAGCAAAAACGGGAAATAAAGATCAAAATACAGTGTAAACCAGATTCGGTGTATGGGTGCTCTCCAGAAAAAAGATCAATAGACCTTCTGCTTAAGTCTGGCGTTATTAACGTCAATAAGCCAGCTGGACCGACATCTCATCAAGTGTCAGACTACGTCAAAAAGATTCTCAAGGTAAATAAAGCGGGGCACGCAGGAACACTCGACCCGAATGTGACCGGGGTATTACCCGTTGCCGTAGGAAGTGCAACAAGAATCGTACAGGCACTAATAACCTCGGGAAAAGAGTACGTTGCATTAATGCACATGCATAAAGAGGTGTCAGAAAATAAAATTAAAGAAACAGTAAATGGTTTCCTTGGAAAGATCAGGCAAACACCTCCAGTCAGGTCTGCAGTCAAACGTCAGGAACGAACGCGAGAGGTTTACTATCTAAACCTAATGGAAATCTCAGGGAAAGACGTCCTCTTCAAGGTAGGATGTCAGGCAGGGACCTATATACGAAAACTCATCTGGGACATGGGAAAAGCGTTGGGAACCGGAGCGCATATGGTGCAGCTCGTGCGCACAAAAGCAGGCCCATTCACCGATAAAACGTGGCACTCATTGCAGGAATTGAAAGACGCAGTTGAGTTCTACAGAGAAGGAGATGAAAAGGGGATTCGAAAAGTAATATTACCCATCGAAAGCGCAGTGGTGCATCTTCCAAAAGTCTGGGCGCATGATAGCGCCGTCGCCAATCTATGCCATGGTGCGAATCTCGGCGTCCAGGGCATCGTGAAAGTAGAAACAGCAATCAAGCACAAAGACACTGTAGCATTAATGACAGTAAAGGACGAATTAATTGGACTCGGTGAGGCAACGATGACAACCGAACAAATGCTAAACGAGCAAAAAGGACCGGGCGTAACAATACGTAAAATCTTCATGGAAAGAGATATCTATCCAAGAGAAAAGAAAAATACGCCAGAAAAAACAAGTGGGAAAAAATAATAT